>NZ_NXLO01000001.1:0-300000 GCF_003364295.1 Helicobacter sp. MIT 99-5507 | reverse complement strand
TATCTAAGCCTCTAAACTCAGTATTTGGCTTTAGGTCTAAATCAAGAGCAATTGTTGTTAATGGAATGGCACTTGTAGATAAACCAAGTCTATATTGTGAATCTAAGCTTAGTTTTTCAATACTTCTTGTGTTGATATTTGGTGTATTTAGATTCTTTCCTACTATGCCAATTACAAATGTATTAAATGGCAATGAATAAGCCAATCCAACATCAACTCCAAATGCATTTGTGCCAATGCCATTTTTAAATTTGAGTGCTTGATTGAAAGCATTTTGCATAGCATTATTACCACTAAAATCATGGCTTGCTATACCATGCTTTGCATTGATATATTTTGCATTTATACCAATACTAAAATTTCCAATGACACTAGAGATATTTAGTGCATAACTTAGTGGAATCTCTAATAACTCTAATCCATTTGTAATCAGCTTTGCATCTAAATTGTTGTTACTAGTATTGCCATTAGCTAGAAAATTAATAGTTCCAATTTTTGTATAAAATGCTCCAATTCCTATAGTAGATGAAAATGTATTACCATATATAAGTGGAATCTGTATAGCTATGCCATTTTCTGATATTACATTTAAGCTATTATCATTTAAAAAGCTTTTTGCAGTTTCAATGTTTAGATTTGATAAATTACCTACATTGTATTCTTTATATCTAAGACCAATTGAATATCCAACATTTATACCAGAATCTATACCAATTAAGGCAGGATTGTAATATGCAGAAAATGGATTTGAGCTTAGTGCGACACCACTTCCACCCATACCAAATGCCTTATTTCCCATATAACCAAATTCTAAAGAATATAGACTTGTTCCAAAAAATATAGAAACCAATAAAAACTTTTTCATTTTTTATTCCATGAAATGATATTTTAAATAATAGAAGTATTTTAAATCTTGAAACTTCTATTGCAAGATAGATTATTTACTCTCATTAATAATTAGTATATCATATTTTGATATTTATTATTCATTTAAAATTATTCAATTAAATCGTTAGATTCTATTATTTTTTTAGTTTTGCAATAAATTTAATTTTTATTACTTAAAACTTATGTGAAATTAAACTCTAGATACTTTATATATCTCTAATTTAAAATATTATTATCTTCATCAAAAAGATACTGCGTATATGGGATTATTTTGATTTTTGTATCTTTTTTTATCAAATCTTTATTATCAATGATTGCAAATGAATTGCTTTTTAATAGTGGGGCAATTTGTGCGCCTTGGTATTTACCATCATTATATGCTTGAAAATATCCATTTTCATAATATCCTAAAATAATATGCGAAGTGTTTTTTGAAGTTTTAAACTCATTTTTATTTATAGCTATAATTGGTTTTAAATATAAATTTTTGCTTCCATTAAATTTTTGTATAAGTAGCGGTAAGTGCAAAGTGTATTGGATAAAAGCAGCTATTGGATTGCCAGGAAGTGAGAGTATAAAACTATTATTTTTTTTAGAAAATATTACAGGGCGACCAGGCTTGATATTTGTAGAATCTAGCAAAATATCAGCATTTATATTTTGTAATACTTTATGCATATAGTCTTTTTCGCCTATACTAACTCCTCCACTAGTAATAATAATGTCATATTTATCTAGTGCTTTTTCGATCTTATTTTGTATATTTTTTTCTTTATCGCTTAAGATTCCACCATATTTGATTTTACAATTTAGGTTGCTTAGAGCAGATTTTATTAAATATGAATTAATATCATAGATTTGATTTTCACCTAGTTTTTTATTGATATTTGTTATTTCATTTCCACTGCCAAAGATAATTATTTTTACTTTCTTTTTTACTTTTATTTTATTTATTCCTTGAGAGGCAAGCAAAGCTATATTTTGTGCATTGAGCAAACTTCCACTGCATAAAATAACCTTTCCACTTTTATAATCTTCACCTTTAAATTTTATACATTGATTTAGATTTGGGGTTGTTTCTAATATTATTTTATTATTATCTAATTTTACACATTCTTTTGGTATCACAGCTTGCGTATTTTTTGGGATTTTTGCTCCTGTTGTGATTTTTATCGCTTCGTTATTTTTTATTTCTAGATTTGTCTTATCACCTGCAAATGCACTATCTTTTAATTTATATGTTTCAAATCCAATTTTTATTGCATACCCATCCATAGCGGAATTATCAAATCGTGGGATATTGTATCTTGATTTTATATCGCAACTTAGGATTCTATTTAGTGCATTATCAAGATTTATTGTTTCTTCTTTTTTTTGTTTCACTTCAAGTTCTTTTATAAAAATGAAAAAATCACTTAAATCTGGCATATTTAATGTATTCATTTTATCTCCTTAGAATTCCATTATTCTTATCATTTTATAGCTTTGTGTGATTTTTGATACAACAATATCAATATCATCAATTTTATCAAATGTTATGGCACATAATTCTCTTGCTTTTACTTGTCCAAAACCAAGTGATAATAATGTAAAAGATGGCTTTATAAATCCAAGATAACATTCTTGAGCACTTTGAATATAAATATCATCAAGATATAGATTCTGGATTAGATTTCTTGTATTTATATGTTTTAGCCGCAGTGGAAGTGTATTTGGCGCAAAATCTTTTGCAAATAAATCTACATCATCGCCAAGATTGGCTTTTAACTTTTCATATAAAGTTATATTTGTATAATCTGTTTGTATAGTAGAATCTAGGGCATTACAAAATGCTTTGCTAAAGTCTTTTTTATATAATCCAGATGTATAAATTTTGTGACTTAGAATCAGTCCCATTCCATTTAAAAGCCCAAAAGTTACACCATTTATAAAATAAATATGAGATTTTGGCAATGGCATATTTAGCCTATATAAATAGCTGATATCAAGGGCAAGTGTGGCATTATAAACTTCATCTATTTTATTTATGCTAAAAATATCTTCATTTATACTAGGAAGTATTATCAAAGTATCAGAATCTACATTTTTATCAATTTTGCTAATATCTAAGTCTTGCAATGAAATTACATGTGATTTTATATGATTTTTTAGTAAGTTAATTGCTGTCCTAATCTCATAATGAAGCGATGCAGTATAATATATCTCTTTAAAATTTAAGAAAAATTCTATAAATCCAGAGCTAGAAAAATTAAAAGGTAAAGCATAATTTGTATTAAATCTTTGTCTTAATTTTTCTCTAAAAACTTCATCTTGAGATTCTTTTATTGCAATTGAATTAAAATTAAAATCACTAAATACTAAAGCTTCTTTATTTATCTTTGGATTCTGTAAAAAATCTAAGCGAATTTCTTTTTCCATCTTTTTACCTTTTTATATCACTATTGTCCAAATAATTTTTAAAGATTCTATCCATCTAAACATAGAATCTAATATTTCATATTTTATTATGATAAATAGGAGCTTAACATATAATATTTTTTTGGATTAAAAGTATCTACTAGCTTTCTTGGTGCGCCCAATCTAAAGCAGTCATATGAAATACTGCAATTACCCATATCAAAGCATTTATAACCTTTCATAATCAACTTAATCCCTAAAATCTTAGCTGTCGCACCAAGAGCCAAAACAAAACAAATATCATCAGATTCTAGATTTTGTGCGATTTTTAGTGCCTTTTTATACAATTCATCAATCTTGCTAAATGCACTCAAACTAGGCGCATCACTTATGCGAATAATATTATTTGCACTCTCTAATAAATCATTATAAACGCCAAAATAGCTATTATTACCTTCAATTACTATGACGGTTTTATTTTGCCAGAGTGTTTTCATTGGTTCTATTACATTTTCCAAATAAAACTCAAACATTTTCTTACCAATATCTATATCAAGATAGAATCTAGGATTTTTAGCTATTTCAAACTCTAGAATCTTTGATTCTACCCCCCCCCAATTGATGCGAAAATGCGTAGTATTCAAATGGTGAATTCCTAAATAATGTAGCATCAAAATAAATATAATCTTTAGGAATGTATTTCATTATAGTAAAGACATCTAAATTCTCACATGCATAGAAAAATCCACTTTTATCAGAAAAATTATGAACTATCAATGGCAATAAACCAACTGGTATATTAAGCGACATAGCACGATATGTTGCCTCTAAAAGTGCTTCTTTTAGCTTAGGGCTATTTTTATGCATACCACCAACAGGTCTATCTGCTAATATATGCATTTCACCATCACCTAACCGAATAAAGCTTTGATTGCTTTGTGTTAATAGTCTAATACTTTCAAGCATATCTAAAACTTTATACTGCCCTAAAATCTCTTTTCTTAATAATGCTTCCATACCAAATCTAGTATTTGCGCTATGTATTGGTATGGATTTGTTTATCATATCAATTGAAGGTCGTTGTATTAACTTAAATATTGGATAAAATATAGAAAAGTAAATCCATTTTAGTATGACGATAATTTTATTCATTTTCCTTCCTTAAATATTTGTATTTTGCTTTCATGACATGCTTTTACCTTAGCATTCTTTTATTGTCTTCTTTTTTTATATCACCATAATTATCCAAATAATCTAAATAAGCAATGATATATTTTCTACTTATATTAAAATGTTTTTTAAAGCTAGCAATATCAATATATCCTTGAGTTTTTATAATATCTCTTGCTTTTTGCATGATTTTGTTTAATTCTGTTGTTAATATAAAAATATTATGACTTAGTCGCACTACTTTTTTTGTTTTTGTTAGATTTTTAAAGATATCATCACCTAGTTTTCTATCAATATTTAAATCATCATATATATTGTATGGTGCAATTGGTGTCATCCCGCCATCTTGAAGAATTTTAAGTATTTCTTCTTTTGCATAAGAAAATACATCATCAATATTACTTTTTGTGCTTATATATAAATTTGGTGCAGATTTTTTTATGATTCCTTTAGATTCTAGCTCTTTTATCACTTCTTTATTAAAGTTTGGCGAACTCCATTTTAGCTCATTGCTTATACTATTTGCACTAAATATTGCATTTTTGTTTTTTTTTATCAAATTTAATATAGTATTTTTTACAATATTTTTAGATTCTAGATTGTAAATCACAAGAGAATCTTTATCGCAAAAAATATCATCAATATTTTTTGCAATCTCTACACATTCACTTGATGTAAGATTAAATCTTTGTAGTGATTGTAATAATCCAAAACCACATTTATGCGCATCTATCAATATTTTAAAGGCATTTTTAAAATCATCATCATATAAATATTTTAGATATTGTATTTTTTGAGCTTTTTTCATAGGGTCTGTGATTGGATTTAGTATCATTCCACCACCTATAGTTTTCATATTGTCTCTTAGGATAAATCTCTCTTTAAAAGTGCTAAATATCACTTCATCAAGTTTTAATGTAGCAAGGATTCTAGTATCATTTTCTTCTAAGATATTTATCGTTGCATTTATTTTTTTAGAACCTATGAAAAATACAGCATTTTGATTATTTATGATTTTTTGGATAGGAAATATTACACAATCAACTCTATCAAACCCACGCAAGATTCCCTTTTTGCAAAGTAACATTCCTTTTTTTAGATTCTCTTTTGGTATTGTCAGATTTAGTGCAATTCTTTGTGCTATTGTCGCATTTTCTACTTCTTTATCGTGATTTTGTAAGTTTTTTATTATCGTCTCTTTTCCTAAATCACATACAAGAATCTTGTCATTTTTATTAATTTGTCCGCTTAAAATTGTGCCTGTTACAATACTTCCAAAACCTTTTTTACTAAAAACTCTATCAATATAGTATCTAAAAAATTTTCCACTTTCTTTTTTGTTATTTTTTAATTTACTTAAAATTTCTTTAGCATTTTTTATTAGTTCAGCTTTATGTATTGAGAATTCACTTATTTCTATTAGATTTAAATCTAGCTTTTTTATTAATTTTATTATCTCTTGTTTTACTTCTTTTATTCTCTCTTTTGTTGCTAAATCACTTTTGCTAACAAAAACTAATACTTCTTTTATACCTAGCAATTTTGCAATATTTAAATGCTCTATACTTTGTTCCATTATACCATCATCAGCAGCAACAATAAACACCAATATATCTATGCCAAATGCACCAGAAATCATATTTTTTACTAGTTTTTCATGTCCTGGAACATCAATAAAAGATATATGATTATCTCCTAGAATAACATTTGAAAAACTAATATCAATAGTCATGCCTCTAGCTTTTTCATCACTTCTTATATCGCCATCATAATTATTTATTGCTTTTATAAATGAAGTTTTGCCGTGGTCTATATGTCCAGAAAGTCCTATTATTAGATTATTCATTTTCTATTCTCATATTTTTTATAGATTCTAAGATATTTATTAGGTTTTGTATTTCATCATCTTGAATACTCCGCACATCTAGTGTTACTTTATTATTAAAGATTCTAGCAATAATATAATTTTCTCTTAAAATCCTCTCTAGCTTTAAGGCTTTGATATTATCTATTTGCAATGTTATTCCAAATGATTTAAATTCTTTATTTGGTAGGCTTCCACCTCCAGCTAAGCTATTTACTTCTATGATTTTTGGATTAAAAAAAGAAGGTATTTTTGAATGCAATAATTTTGCTTTTTTATGTAAAGATTCCAAATCTTTTCTTAGCATATTTATTGTTGGAATCTCATCTATATTTTCGGTGATATATCGTTTTAATGTGGCTTGTAATAATAAAATAGTAATTTTATCCACTCTTAATGCCCTAAGCATATGATTTTGTTTTAGCTTATCAATCAAATCTTTTTTACCAAGAATGATTCCAGCTTGAATAGAACCAAATAATTTATCTCCACTAAAGCTAAGCAAAGATGGTGGATTTTTACAAATCTCAAGCAATGAAGGCTCATTGCATTCTATCCCTTTTATATATCCACTTCCTAAATCATAATAATCTATCAAATCAAATTCTTTGCATAATTTGCTAATCTCTTTTATATCAACTTCACTGCTAAAACCTAGAATCTCAAAGTTTGATTTATGTGCTTTCATGATGATTTTTGTATGCTCATTTATTGCATTTTTATAATCTTTTAAATGAGTTTTATTTGTAGAGCCTACTTCTATTAGCTTTGCTCCTGCGCTTTTCATGACTTCTTGGATTCTAAAACTTCCACCAATTTCTATTAATTCGCCCCGTGATACGATTACTTCTAAATCTTTTGCAAATGTATTTAGTATAAGCAAAACTGCAGCAGCATTATTATTTACAACCAAAGCACTCTCTACATTAAACATAGCCTTTAGCATAGAAGTAAGATGATCATATCTCTCACCCCTTTTACCTTCTTTTAAATCATATTCAAGATTGTTATAGTGGCTTAAAAGCGGTATGACTTCATCCAATAGATTCTTATGAAATATACTTCTTCCCAAATTTGTTTGCAATACCACACCTGTAGCATTTATAATTGGTTTTAGTGTGCCTAAAGTGATATTATTGTATTCACTCATTATTTCGCTTTCAATAGATTCTAGATTGTAGTTTTCTTTATTTTTTATTTTTTCTCTAAGATTGTTTATTTTTTCTATTGTTATATTTTTTAGGATTGTTTTATTTGTGTTTTTAAAGATTGGATTTTTTAGAATCTTTTCTATTTGTGGAATTTTTTTTAAGTCTTGCATTTACTAATACCTTATTTTTTTAAAATTGTATCATTTATAAAATAAAATGCTAGAATCTAATAATACTTCGCAAATCAAATATGGAAGGCTTGCAATTCTGGTGAATGTCACAGACTTCAAATCTGATGTGTGGCTAAGTGTTTAGTCGCTGGGGAGTTCGATTCTCTCGCCTTCTCACCAAATAAAATATTTTAAAACAAAATCTTAGGAAATATAATGAATATAAAAAATTTAGTTGAATTCATGGATAAAAATGCACCTTGTTTTTTAGCTACAAAAGGCACTTGCGGCAATCCTAGAATCCGTCCATTTCACTCTCCTTTATTATTTGATAATAAAATATATTTTTGTTCTAATTATGAGAAAAATTTAATAAAACATATTAAAGCACATAATAATATAGAGATTAGTTGTTGTAGCGATGATGGAGAGTTTATTCGACTTCGTGCTAAAGCAAAATTTAGTGATAATCAAATCATAAAAGAAGCTATGTTTGCTAAATTTGAATTATTAAAAAATATTTATAGTGATGCTAAGAATCCGGCTTTTTGTTTAATTTTGCTTGATGAAATATCAGCAATAAAACAGAATCTAAATGGTGATAGAGAGTTTTTTAAAATATAAAGATTCTCTAGAATCTTTATTATATAAGGTTTGAAAATGAAAATTAAATTTAATGCAAAAGAAATAGATACAAAAATTTCAAATAGTCTAGATTTTTTTAAAGAATTTAGCAAAGATGAAAATGATGTTTGGATAATAAATGGCTTTGCTACAAAAGAAAGTTATCAATTAAAAGATGGTGATGAATTATTTTGCATACCAAAAAATACACTTCCTCCAAAAGATGCTCTTGATGCGATGATGAGAGCTAGACATACACCAAAATTGCATGATAAATTAAAAGTTTGTAGTGTGGCTGTTTGTGGGCTTGGTGGGCTTGGTTCGCATATTGCAATAATGCTTGCACGAAGTGGAGTAGGGAATCTTAATCTAATTGATTTTGATATAGTTGAGCCAAGTAACCTTAATCGTCAATCATATATGATAGAGGATTTGGGCAAATTTAAAACAGAAGCATTAAAAGAACAAATAAGCAAGATTAATCCATTTATTGAGGTTAGAATCCACACTCTTAGAATTGATGAAAATAATATAAAAGATTTATTTGTGCTAGATGATATTGTGTGTGAAGCATTTGATAGTGCTGCTGCAAAGGCAATGTTGGCTCAAAATTTTCATAAATATTTTGAAGATAAAATTCTTATTTGTGGTTCTGGACTAGCTGGATATGGAGATTCTAATAGTATTCAAACAAGAAAAATTGCAAATAATTTTTATGTATGTGGGGATTTAGTAAATGCAGCAAAACCAGGAAATGGACTAATGTCTCCAAGGGTAAATATCTGTGCGGGTCATCAAGCAAATCTAGTATTAGAATTACTTGCAGATAAGTAAAACTTGTAATAATTACTACATTTTTGCTGTATTTGTGTTTTTTAAAAATACTAGATATGTTAAAACATGATAAATATATGATTTTTCTATTAGATTATTTTATATGTTGCATAAATTCAGCTCTACTTCTAGCATCATCTTTAAAAACACCTCTAAGGGCGCTTGTTATAAATTTTGCATTTTTATTCTCAATCCCTTGCATAATCATACATAAATGTGTCGCTTCTATGACTACCATCACACCGCGAGGTTCTAATTCATTCATAAAAGTATCTGCAATTTGTGTGGTTAGATTTTCTTGAATCTGTAATCTTTTTGCAAATATATTTATAAATTCTACAAGCTTTGAAATGCCAATAATCTTTTTATTTGGAATATATCCAAACGAAATAGTCCCAAAAAATGGCAATATATGATGTTCGCACATTGAATAAAATTCAATATTTTTTAATACAATCATTTCATTGCATGAATGCTCGCTAAATGTATTTTGTAATATTTCTTTTGGATCTTTATTGTATCCACTATATAATGTATCCCAAGATTTTATTACACGATTTGGGGTATTTAGTAATCCTTCTCTATTTGGATTCTCACCAATTTTATTAAAAAAATCTATAAAAAAATTATTCATTGCCAGTTACTTAGTAGTGATTTGATTCTATTATCTATGCTCGGGTGTGTGCTAAATAGCTCTTTTGGATTGAAAATATATGCCTCATTTCTTGTTGGATTGATATCAAGATTCTTATAATCTGTTTTATTATAATTTTGACTAATCTTTTGTAATGCCCTTATCATAGGCTTATTATCATTCATTATATATGCGGCTCCACTATCTGCCATATACTCCCTGCTTCTACTTAATTGCATTTGTAGCAATAATGTAATAATTGGCAATATAAATTGCAATACTAAAAGTATGATTTTTGCTATATTTGCTCCACTATTTTTATTATTTCCACCAAATAAAAATATAGAATAATTTGCTACAAGCAGCATTATATTGCTTAACACTCCTACACTAAGCGTAAGTCTAATATCACCATGCCTAATATGACTTAATTCATGGGCTATTACTGCTTTTAGCTCATCATTTGATAGATTCTCAATTAGTGCTGTTGTAAGTGCTATGATTGAATTATTTTCATTCCATCCACTTGCAAAGGCATTCATATATGGTGCTTCCATGATATAGAGTTCTGGAATAAATGTAGTTTTAGAATCTCTTATTAAATCTTCTAATAAGCCATATATTTCTCTTTCTTTTCTACTTAGAACTTTATTTGGATTGATTATTTTATATTCACTTCCACTAAGCATAATCTTTTTAAAATTACTAATCATAAATAATATCACACATATTGCAATAATAAGCATAATAAAAGTAACAAGTGGAAATTCCCTAAAGCTTAGCAATGCGACAAAACCACTAGATAAACTTTGTGCATTAATCCTAACTATATCAACAAGCAATCCAATAAAAATAAAAATCGCTATATAGGTTAGCAAAACTATATTTGTTTTAAATCTATTTCTTGCTATTACCTTATCAAAACCCATTTAATTATCCTTGATTTCAAGCTCTCTATTTGCAATTAGATTAAGAAGTATTGTAGCATAACTGCCTTTTGGTAGCGAAAAATTAAACTCTCCATTTGCAATTTCTTCTTTATAGTCAAATTCAAGATGATCTATAAAAATCCATGCAAATCTTCTAGAGCCAATTTCACGATTTAACAAATTATCTACAAATTCACTCTCAATTTGTCCTGCTAAACCTTTTGCCAAAATACTTTTAGCGCCATAGAGCAATCCTGTTGGTGATATTTGATGATTATAAAATCTAATATTATTTTGTATATCATCATTTATAAATAGCTTTCCATGTGGATAATGTTGCATCACATCGCCATCTAGAATCTTAAAAAAATGCTTTTGATTTTTTAAATCTTTTATGATTTTAGATTCTATTTTTAAGGCATGAATAGAATCTTGCAAACTAAAATCATTTACAATGCGACTTATTTCTATCCGCTTTTGTAGCCAATTATTAAATAAATGACTTTGATACGCACTAATTAGAAATTTTGATAGTTTTTTATCTCTTATTTTTAGTTTGTTTTGTAGCAGGGCTTTGCCATCATCATAATTATTTCCATTATTTCCAAACCTTTGGAATCCAAAATAATTAGGCATACCAGAATCTAAAATAATCTTTATGATATTTTGTATTTTATTGCTATTGATTTTATTTAGTTTTTTAATACGAATAAAAAATTTATTTCCTTTTAAATGCCCTATTTTTATCTTATTATCATGATAGGTAGAATCTAGAATCTTTATATTTTCTATATCAAGGGATTCTATATTTTTAATAAATTTTTTATTGATTGAGATATATTGGATGCTTAGGGCATTTTTATCCTTTAATCCTGCATAGCCTATATCACTCTTTTTGATATTTAATTTTTTACTAAAAATATTTAGCAAATCAAATGTGCTTAATTCTTTTTTTCTAATTTTTAATATCAAATGCTCACCTTTGCCACTAAAAGGGTAGAGTGGAATCTCTTCTACAATAAAGTTTTTAGCATTTTTTGTAAAATGAAAATCAATTGGTGAGTGATTTAGATGTGATAGTATATGATTTCCTTAAAAATTAGATTTTGCAAGGATAGCATATTTTTTAAAATTTTCATTGCCATAAAGCTTATTTATAAAGCAAATAAAAAGCCTAATATTGCTTGCAAGATTCTTGTTATAATAAAATAAGGCAATGTTTATAAAGAAAGTTTGGTTTTAATATGGATTTATTTATTTGTAAAGATGAAGTGATTTGTGGGATTGATGAGGCAGGGCGTGGCTCTGTGGCAGGTAGCTTGTTTGTATGTGGTGTAAAGTGTAGCATAAATGATATTTCAGATATTAGGGATATAGATGATAGTAAAAAGTTAAGTAGAGAGAAAAGGGATAGAATCTTTAATTTGGTTAAAAAGAAAAATCTTGCATATTTTGTGATGAAATTTAGTGCAAATGATATTGATAATCATGGAATCTCAAAATGTATGAATGAGGGATTATCAACGATTATGTATAATTTAGATTCTAAGCGATATTTATTTGATGGAAATACTAATTTTGGAGTAAGTAAAATTGAATGTATCATAAAAGGTGATAGCAAGATTCCACAAATTTCACTTGCAAGTATTATTGCAAAAAGCCTAAAAGATAAAGAAAGTGATGAATTACACTTAGCTTATCCACTTTATGAAATAAATAAACACAAAGGATATGCTACAAAAAAACATATAGAATTAATAAATTTATATGGTTTATCACAAATCCATAGAAAAAGTTTCAAAATAAAAAAATATTATAGATAACATATTTGAAAAGTGTTAAAATTGATATACATTTAAAGTATAAGGAGTAAAGTGTGAGAGAAATTCATTATAAAGATATAGTCTCAAGTGTAGCAAAACTATGCATTGATGCGTGTTGTATTCAAACAGATGGTATTAAACAAGCTTTTAGTGAAGCCAGGGAAAATGAGACTTCACCTCTTGGCAAAAGTATATTAGATAAGCTTATTGAAAATGGGAAAATAGCACAAGATACATTTATACCAATATGTCAAGATACAGGAATGGCAGTAATTTTTTTAGAGTTAGGGCAAGATGTAAGAATTGTTGGGGGATATTTAGAAGATGCGATAAATGAAGGTGTAAAAGAAGGCTATGTTGGGGGATATTTAAGAAAATCTGTAGTTGAAGAGCCTTTATTTGAGCGTAAAAATACCACCAATAATACCCCGGCTGTGATACATACTAGAATAGTTAAAGGTGATAAATTAAATATTACAATGGCAGCAAAAGGTTTTGGTAGTGAAAATAAAAGTATATTAAAAATGCTAGTCCCAGCTGATGGGATTGAAGGTGTAAAAAAAGTATTTAGCGAAGCTATTAATCTTGCAGGTCCAAATGCTTGTCCTCCTCTTGTTGTTGGTGTAGGAATCGGTGGAACTATGGAAAAAGCTGCATTACTTGCAAAAATAGCAGCAGTAAGAGAAGTAGGCTCCCATAATAGCGATAAAAGATATGCAAAATTAGAAGATGAATTATTAGAGATTGCAAATAATTCTGGAGTAGGACCACAAGGTCTTGGCGGTAATACAACTGCATTTGCTGTAAATGTAGAATGGTATCCAACCCACATAGCAGGATTACCTGTTGCAATAAATATTAATTGTCATGCTGCAAGACATGCTCATATAGAGCTTTAAAAAAATACAGGAGAGGTATAATGGAAATAAGACTAAAAGCACCATTTAGCAAAGATGATATAAAAGATTTGAAGGCAGGAGATAATGTTTTAATTACTGGGAGTATTATTGCAGCTAGAGACGCAGCACATAAAAAAATATTTGAAGCATTTCAAAATAATCAGGAATTACCAATAGAATTAAAAAATCAAACTATTTATTATCTTGGTCCAAGCCCTGCAAAACCAGGCGATGTTATAGGTGCAGCAGGACCAACTACAAGTGGGAGAATGGATAAATATACCCCTATGATGCTAGATTTGGGTATTAGTGGGATGATTGGTAAAGGTTATAGAAGTAAAGAAGTAATAGATTCTATAATAAAGCATAAGGCTATATACATGGTAGCAATCGGTGGAGCAGGAGCACTTATATCAAAAAGTATTAAAAAATATGAAGTTTTAGCATATCCAGAGCTTGGAGCAGAAGCTATTGCAAGACTTGAAGTGCAAGATTTTCCTGCAATTGTTGCTATTGATTCTAATGGCGTTAATTTTTATGAAATTGGACAAAAAGAATATAAAAAATAAAAATTTATATTGCATAGTATAAATAATTTAAATTTCATTTTTTTACTTGGTGCGATTTTTAATTGCACCATACTTCTTTCTAGATTTAAATAATATTTATTTTGAGTTTTTAAGAATTTTTATATAAAGTAATAAAATTTTTTTTAAAGGTATATAAAAATGAAAATTCCTTACTTAAAACAATTTCCAGATGATAAAGGATATTTTGGTAAATTTGGCGGTGCATTTGTCCCAGATGTGATATTAAAACAAATGAAAGAGATAAACGAAGCTTATGATTTGATTGCTCAAAATTCGGATTTTATAGCAGAACTTAGAAAAATAAGAAAAGATTTTCAAGGTCGTCCAACGCCACTTTATTTTGCAAAGAATCTAACACAAAAATATGGTGGCGCTGGAATCTATCTAAAAAGAGAAGATTTAAATCATACTGGAGCACACAAACTTAATCATTGTATGGGTGAAGCACTTCTTGCTAAATTTATGGGCAAGAAAAAGCTTATTGCTGAAACTGGAGCAGGACAGCATGGTGTTGCTTTAGCTACGGCAGCTGCATATTTTGGAATGGAATGTGAAATACACATGGGTGAAGTTGATATACAAAAAGAATATCCAAATGTAGTAAAAATGAAGATTCTAGGTGCAAAAGTCGTGAGTGTTGATTTTGGTGCAAAAACACTAAAAGAGGCTGTAGATTCAGCATTTGAAGCATATTTAAAAGATCCTATAAATTCATTATATGCTATTGGAAGTGTTGTTGGTCCGCATCCATTTCCAAAAATTGTCCGTGATTTTCAGCTTATAGTTGGGATTGAAGCAAAAGAACAATTCAAAAATATGACAGGTGAATTACCAGATATTATTACTGCTTGTGTTGGTGGTGGCAGCAATGCTATGGGTATATTTGGTGCATTTATTGATGATGAATATATTGAATTAGTTGGTGTTGAACCGCTTGGCAAAGTGGAATCTAATAATATAGAGTTAGGCAATCATGCCGCAAGTCTATCTTACGGAAGCGAGGGTGTTATGCATGGATTTAATTCTATTATGTTAAAAGACAAAGATGGGAATCCTTCAAGTGTATATAGCGTAGCTAGTGGACTAGATTATCCAAGTGTTGGTCCAGAGCACGCATATTTATTTTCATCTGGTAGGACAAAAGTAGCAGCTATAGATGACAAAGAAGCAATAAAAGCTTTTTTTGAACTAAGTAGGTTAGAAGGCATTATTCCAGCAATAGAATCTTCTCATGCATTAGCTTATGCATTAAAAATTGCTCCATCATTAAAAAATAAGAAAATCTTAGTAAATCTTAGCGGTAGAGGTGATAAAGATATAGACTTTATTATTAAAAATTATGGTAGTGAGTATAATGTATAGATGATTTATCAATAGAATCTTGTTATTAAGATTCTATGATTTTAAAAAAATAAATATATTTTGTTATTTTGTTTTATAAATTAAATTACAACTTAATATTTTTTATATAGAATACGCAAAAAATTGATTCTTAGGTTATGTTTATGAAATATTATAGATTTCTTTTAGTTGGATTTATTAGTGCTTTTTTTATGAGCAGTTTGCTTTTTAGCAATCTTTTTGGAAATGATGGAAATAACTCCAATCAATCAAGGCTTGATGCATATAATAAACTTAGAAATGCGATTCTTGCTGTTGAAAACTATTATGTAGATGAAGTAAAGATTAATGATATTGTAGATAAGGCTATAAGCGGACTTCTTACAAATCTTGATGCACATTCTGCGTATTTGCCTTCAAAAGATTTTCAAGAATTAAGAGTTCAAACAGATGGTGAATTTAGCGGTATTGGAATACAGATTGGATTAAAAGATGGTGCATTAACAATTATTGCTCCAATAGAAGGAACACCTGGTGATAAAGCTGGATTAAAATCTGGTGATATTATTTTAAAAATTGATGATAAAAGCACTTTAAGCATGACAATTGATGATGCAGTTAATTTAATGCGTGGTAAGAAAAAAACTAGTGTTACATTAACAATAGTCAGAAAAAATGAATCAAAACCTCTTGTATTCAAAATAGAACGCGATACAATAGATGTAAAATCTACATATGCCAAAAAGATAGAAAATACAAATTATTTGTATGTAAAAGTAAATACTTTTGATAAAAAAGTTTCGCAAGAAGTGCAAGATTTGATTAGTCAAAATAATCCAAATGGTGTTATTTTAGATCTTAGAAATAATCCTGGTGGATTATTAAATCAAGCAGTTGAGTTAAGCAATCTTTTTATTAAAGATGGTGTGATTGTATCTCAAAAAGGTAAAGTAAAAGAAGATAATGAAGAATTTGTGGCAAATGGAAAAGCAAAATTTGGAGATATGCCTCTTGTTGTCCTTGTAAATGGTGGTAGTGCAAGTGCAAGTGAGATAGTAGCAGGGGCATTACAAGATCATAAAAGAGCTATTATTGTTGGAGAAAAGACATTTGGTAAAGGTAGCGTTCAAGTCGTATTACCACTAGATAAAAATGATGCATTAAAATTGACTATAGCTAGATATTATTTACCTAGTGGAAGGACAATACAAGCAATCGGTATAACTCCAGATATAGTTGTATATCCAGGTGCTGTTCCACAAGATGAAAATAATTTTGCTATAAAAGAATCTGATTTAAAAAAACATCTTGAAGGTGAATTAAACAAGATTGATAATAAGCCTCAAAACATAGTAGTCAATAAAAATGAAGATATGATTACAACAAAAGATATTTACAATGACATACAATTAAAAAGTTCAATTGATGCATTGAAAATATTAATGGTTATGAATAATAAAGATTTAATAAATATTGCAAATAAATAATATTTAATACAAGAAGGTTATATGGATAAAAAACAATTAATCTATGAAGGCAAAGGTAAAAAACTATATAAAACAAGTGATGAGAATCTCCTGATAGCAGAGTTTAAAGATGACCTAACAGCTTTTAATGCACAGAAAAAAAGCTCTGAGGTTGGAAAAGGTTCTCTTAATTGTCAAATTAGTTCTTTGATTTTTAAATTATTAAATCAAAATGGTATAGATAATCATTTTGTAAAACAGCTAGATGAAAACAATATGCTTTGCAGGGTTGTAAAAATCATTCCACTTGAAGTTGTTGTAAGAAATGTAGCAACAGGATCATTGACAAAAAGACTTGGCATAAAAGATGGCACTAAGTTGCCATTTAGTTTGGTTGAATTTTATTATAAAGATGATGCATTAGGTGATCCTATCATAAATGATGAACATTGCAAGATTATGGGAATCTTAGATAATGATGATGATATAAAATATATAAAAGATGTGGCAAGAAAAGTTAATACTATTTTGATAGATTTTTTTGATACTAAAAATGTAAGACTTATTGATTTTAAAATAGAATTTGGAATAGATTCTAATAACAAAATAATATTAGCTGATGAAATAAGCCCAGATAGTTGTAGATTGTGGGATAAAGAAAGTAATAAAAAAATGGACAAAGATATATTTAGAGAGAATCTTGGTAGTGTAGTCGATGCTTATCAAGAAATATTAAATAGAATTAAATAATTTTTTAAGGTAATAAATGAGAGCAAAAATAGAAATTTCACTGAAAAATGGAGTCTTAGATCCGCAGGCAAAGACGATTTTTCATGCATTAGAATCTCTTGGTTTTAATTGCATAAATGATTTAAAAACAAAAAAAATAATTGAGCTAGATTTAAATATAAATAATAAAGAAGAAGCACTAAATAAAGCAAAAGAGATGAGTGAGATGCTTCTTGCAAATCCAGTTATTGAAAACTACAATATAGAGTTATTACCTTGATAGCTATATTACAATTTTTAGGCACAAATTGTGAAATGGATATGGCATATTCATTTAAATTGCTTAATAAGCCATATACTATAGTGTGGCATAAAGAAGAATCTCTCCCAAAAGATACAAGCTTAGTTATTATTCCAGGGGGATTTAGCTATGGTGATTATTTAAGAAGTGGTGCAATAGCACGATTTTCACCTATAATGAAAAGCGTTATTGAATATGCTAATAATGGTGGATTGGTTTTTGGTATATGCAATGGTTTTCAAATACTAACAGAAGCAGGATTACTTCCAGGTGTATTGATGAGAAATAAAAATATTGTTTTTCATTCTAAAATGATTGAATTAGAAGTAGCCTCTATAGACAATAAACTTTTAAAAAGTTATTCACTAAATCAAAAGTTAAATATCCCGATAGCCCATGCAGATGGTAATTATTATATTGATAATGATGGATTAAATAGTTTGAAAGAAAATAATCAAATTATTCTTAGATACACAGATGATATAAATGGCTCTATTGATAGAATAGCTGGAATCTGCAATATCAATAAAAATGTATTTGGTATGATGCCACATCCAGAAAGAGCAATAGAGGAGATTCTTGGTAGTTATGATGGTTTGGCAATGTTAAGGAATATAAGTGAATAGAATCTTATTATTGTTATTTTTACCATTATTATTTTTATTTTCCAATGAACAAGCAAAATTGGTTTATATAAAGCAAGAAAATCTATCTCAAGTCAATACAGATCAAACTTATATTGGTCAAGTTATAGCTATCAAATATAATATACTTGTTTTAGATAATTCCTCCATCAATTCGATAGGTTTTATAGATTCTCCAAAATCAAATGTAACACTTAAAAATCCTAATTCATCTTGGAATAAATTACCTGATGACACTCTAGAGAATATATTTTATTTTAAAATTAATAATTCTAGATTCTCTATTCCTCGCCTTGAAGTGATAGTAGAAAATGGTGATATAGTAGAACAAGAATTAAGTGAAATCATAGAAGGCACAGCTATATCTCTACATAGTAATCACCCAAAATATAGTGGTGTAGTGGCATTTGATTTAAAATTAGGTAATTATAGTGTTAAATTTTATGATCAAAAAAATAATATTGTTATATTTGATTTAATGGCAGAATATGGGAATCTTGAAGATTTTAAGATTCCATTTGCAATAGAGCAGGGCTTTGAGAATAAAAGTTTTAATACAATGAATTCTAATGGTATGTATTATGCAATCATTCCAAATAGTTTATTAAATATTGAATTTGAATATTTTAATCTTAAATCACAATCATACAATACAATCTCTATAAAAAATATTATCAATAAAGACCAAATTAGTATCAATAAAGATATAAATCCTATAAACAAAGAATTGATATTTCAATATTTAACAATTATTATATTTATCTTGTTGTTTGCTGGTTTATTTTTTGTCAAAAAGATTCCATTTAAGTTAAGAGTATCATCTGTTATTATTGCTGTTTTATTATTGATATATTTATTGTTTTCATTTAATTTCAAAAGAGAGATGACTACCATTAGCAATGGTTATATCACTATATTGCCTACGCATAATTCAACTATCATAGAGCAAATAATGGCAAATACGAATGTTGAGATATTAAATACTCATGGTGATTATTATAAGATAATTGCAAGTGATGGAACAACAGGCTGGATTCACAAATCTAATTTAAAAAATGCATCAAAAAAATGAAAAATATAATAAAAATTAATAAGATTCGCGGATTGTGGGCGGTTGTAAGCACTTCTATAATACTTTTAATAATTATAGCTTTGATGTATATTTTTAGACCGATAAATAGAACAATAAGAAAGTTTAGTAAAATATTTTTTTGGATTAATGGTATTAGAGTTGAACGAATCGGTGAATTTGATAAAAATGCTCAAATATTAGTTTTAAATCATCAAGGTATTATAGATATTTGTTATTTTGAAGCATATTATCCATGGGATATATGTTGGATTGCAAAAAAAGAACTAGGTGATATTTTTTTGTATGGGCATTTATTAAAAGCACCTAGAATGATTTTTGTAGATAGAGAAAATAAAAAATCATTAATACATCTTTTAAAAGAATCTAAAAAGAAATTAGATGAAGGTAGAATCTTGGCAATTTTTCCAGAAGGCACTAGAAGCAAAGGTGGTAGGGATTTACTTCCTTTTAAAGATGGCGCTAAGATGTTAATTGAAAAATACAAATTAAAAGTGCAACCAATGGTAGTAATAAATACTAGAAAACTTTTTGATACTACAAAAGTAGAGATAAATGCAAGTAAAGCAAGGGTTGTATGTCTAGATTCATATATGCCAGATTTTTCAAATCCAAATTGGTATAAAGAACTAAGAGATAATATAGAACAAACATATCAAAAGCATTATGATATTATGAATGGAGATAATAATTGAGATTTGTTTTATTATTAGTATTGATATTAAATTTTATTTATGCAGATGATATAAATACACAAGAAGAAAATCAACTCATAGCTCTAAATGATAATCAAAATAAAGACTTAGAATCTCAAAATACACAACAAAGCAACACAAATAAACAAAGCAATATATCCGATTTTTTCCATACTGCAAAAATTTCAACTAATACTTATGGCGCTTTTATGGTTGGATATGAGATGTTGCATAGGAGTTACAATGATACAAGAGATACAAAACAAGGTATATATTTTGAGCTTGATAGAGGTTTTTTATTTATTGATAATATAATACTTTTTGGTTTTTCACTTGATGGGAGTGCTGGTGGATTCTACTCTATTAATATCAATACAAAGATTGGAGCTAGAATCTTTGATGGTAGAATTATACCTAGTATAAGTGTGGGATATGGATTATTAAATCACCAAGTAGGAAATAAGCAATATAATCTACATGGAGCTAACACTACTATTTCTATGTTTTTAGATATTACTAGCGGATTTGGATTAGAAGCTGCATATAGAGTTGGTTTGTATCCATTTAAAACTACACAAAGAAGCAATATCAAGGTAAGCAATATAGGTGCATTTATGGTAAATTTTAAATTTATAGATTTTAGTATATGAAATATATTGTATTTTTTTTATTTTTAACCAGCTTTTTATATGCTTGTAGTGGTGATTGTAGGTCTTGTCACTTATCTTTAGATTATAAAGATTCTAAGCATTCAATAATGCTAAATTGTAAGACTTGCCATACTGATGAAAAACTATCAAGAGTGCAAATGCAAAATTCTTGCGGACAGGATTGTTTTGCTTGTCATAGTGTAGAAAAAATTAATTCTATTCAAAATTTAGAACACTTAGCCCTAAATAAATGTATTGATTGCCACACTTCATTAAAAAACACATTAAGAGAAAAATTAAATAATACAAAGCCTCTATTTGATTTTTTAAATAGCAATAAAAAATAAATATTTAAAGCATTCTTGATTAATAATAATATTATAATTCCATTTTTAAAATAAAAGGATAAAAAATGCTATTAGAATCTAATTTAAATGAAGCAAAAGAAGGTAAAAGGATTAGTGCAAAAGGTTATGCTGTAAATCACAAAAATGACACTTTTAAGCCATTTACTTTTAGCAGGCATTCATTAGGTGATAATGATATTTTGATTGAAATTTTATATGCTGGAATCTGTCATAGCGATTTGCATTCTGCACGAAGTGAATGGCATGAGGGAATCTATCCAATGGTGCCTGGACATGAAATAGCAGGAAGAGTAGTAGCAATTGGTAAAAATGTAGATAAGTTTAAAGTAGGTGATTTTGCTGGGGTTGGCTGTATGGTAAATAGCTGTGGAGAATGTGATGCTTGCAAAAAATCTCAAGAACAATTTTGCCAAAATGGAAAAGTAGTTTTTACATATGATTGTAAAGATTGTTTTCATGACAATGAGCCAACATATGGCGGATATTCAAATAATATTGTTGTAAGTCAAAATTTTGCAATTAAAGTGCCAAATGATGCCCCGCTTGATAAAGTTGCACCATTGCTTTGTGCTGGAATCACTACATATTCACCATTAAAATTTAGTGGTGTAAAAAAAGGTAGCAAGGTTGCAGTAGCAGGTTTTGGTGGTCTTGGTATGATGGCATTAAAATATGCTTTACAAATGGGCGCAGAAGTATCAGTATTTGCTAGAAATAAAAATAAAGAAAAAGAAGCGCTAGATCTTGGAGCTAAAGCATTATATGACAATACAAATAATGTAAGTGAAAGATTTGATTTAATAATCTCTACAATTCCTACTAAATATGATCCAATAGAATATGTAAAACTTTTATCATTTGATGGAGAATTAGCAATTGTCGGATTACCTCCAACAGATGATAATGTAAATATTTCATTAAATAACCTTATATTTAATGCAAACAAAAAAGTATATGGCTCTCTTATTGGTGGAATAAAAGAAACACAAGAAATGCTAGATTTTTCTTTGCAACACAAAATATATCCAGAGGTAGAGATTATAAGCATTAATCAAATTGATGAAGCTTATGAAAAGCTCACAAATGGTAGTGCAAAATTTAGATATGTAATTGATATGAAAACTCTATCGTAATGATACATATAAAGCATTTTTGCTTTATATTGTAATGTAAAATCTTTAATTATCATCTCCTTCATAAACATCTAAAAATACAATATAATGCCATTTCAGTGTTAGTATAAATGTGAAAAATGCCTTAGAATTAGGGCGTAAATTTATAGGGATTGAAGAAGAATTTATAGATATATTGCTTGTAAATTAGAGTTAGATTTTCATCGTAAAATCATAGAATCTAAAATAAAAGATTTGTAATACATAAAAAGGTAAAAAATGTCAGATAATAAAAAAATAACTTATTTAGAAGCGGCAAAAGAAGTGCTAAGTAAGACACAAAAACCACTTACTTTTACACAAATTTGGAATGAGATAGTAAAACAAGGTATAGATAGAAGGCTAGGGGATTTGGGTAAAACACCGTGGCAATCGCTTGGTGCTGCACTTTATACAAATATAAAAAATAAAGGTGATAATTCTTTTTTTATCATTGTCTCAAAGCGTCCAACAACTTTTTGGCTTAAAAGCAGAATTGCCGAACTAGACAACAAGAAACCCGAACAACTTATCCAAGAATCACCAATACAGAAACCAACAAAAGAAAAATTTAGCGAAAGAGACCTGCACCCCTTGCTTGTGAAATTTTTATACGAAAATGAATTTAACGCTTACGCAAGAACAATTTATCACGAAAAAAGCGTTAAAAATGCAAGTGGTAAAAGCAAATGGGATCATCCTGATATTGTCGCTGTTTCCTTTCCTTTTGGAAGTTATAAAAATGAGACTTTAGAATTACTTCAAAATATCGATAGACCAGATTATAGACTTTACTCTTTTGAGCTAAAAATTGCACTAAATTTTAGTAATCTTAAAGAATGCTATTTTCAAGCAGTGTCAAATTCCAGTTGGGCGAATGAAGGTTATTTAGTCGTGTATGAGGAAGTAGATAGCGAAGTATTATCTGTGCTTAGGCGACTCAATACTAGTTTTGGTATAGGGCTTATAAAACTTGAAAGCGAAGTGGCAAGCTCACAGATTCTAATCCAATGCAATGACAATGAATCTTTAGATGTCGAAACCATCGATGTTTTGGTGCGAAACAATAGCGATTTTAAAGACTTTATCAATGATATAAATCGCAAAATAAAGGCACACTATGAAAATATAGGTGAAATAAATTCAAGCTTTGACAAAGTGTTAGATGATGACGAACTTGAAAAATATCTCAAAGACAAACACATAAAATAAAATGAAAAAAATGAAAAAAATGAAAAATACTCTTGAATTTAGCCATTTTTTAAATACACTCAAAGCCAGCAATCGCAGGCTTAGTTTTTTTGTGGATTGGGAAAAATGTCTAAAAAATGTCGATAAAATCCGTATTTGTCTAAATCATCTTAATTTTCTCTTGGGTAAAGATAAAGATTCTATAAAAACACATACTGCTTTGCTTTTTGATGAATATCCAAAGGCATTTAGCGTGCTACATTTACTTCTTGCCGTGCGTGATAGTGGCAGTATGGTTTTAGATTCTAGCAGTGCACAATGTCGCTTGGATAGCTATTTTAAAAATGCAGATAGTATTTTTGATTTTTTATGCGAAAGCGGGCTTATTGATATTTTTGCTCGCGGATATATAAAAGATTTGAATGATTTTGTCTTTGGTATAGAAGTAGGGCTTGATAGCAATGCACGAAAAATCGCGGTGGTAGCACCATGGAGACGCATTTATCGCAAGTCTTTAAAGACAACCAACTTAATTTTAAAGAACAGGTAAATATTAAAGATTTTCCGCATCTCGCAAAGGTAAAAAAATGAATGCTAGAATCCCGATAGAAACTTTTATCAGCAAAGATTCCTTGTTTAGTCTTTATCACGCTGATTGCAATGAAATACTACTTAGATTTAAATCTAGCTTTGATCTCATCTTTGCCGACCCTCCTTATTTCCTTTCAAATGATGGCTTGACTATACAAAGCGGCAAGGTAGTTAGCGTAAATAAGGGCGAATGGGACAAGGGCGAAAATATAGATGATATCGATGCATTTAATGAGCGCTGGATAAGTAACGCAAAAATCGCGCTCAAAGACACAGGAAGCATTTTGATTAGTGGCACATATCATAATATTTTTTCCCTTGGGCGGATATTACAAAAACTTGATTTTAAGATTCTAAATATCATTACTTGACAAAAGACTAACCCACCGCCAAATTTTAGCTGTCGCTATCTCACGCATTCTACCGAGCAGATTATTTGGGCTAGAAAAAGTCATAAACATAAACATATTTTCAACTATGATTTGATGAAAAAAAATCAACAATAACAAACAAATGCGTGATGTGTGGAGTTTTCCAGCAATTGCTCCATGGGAAAAAACTTGCGGTAAGCACCCTACACAAAAACCATTAAATCTACTTGTGCGATTGCTTTTAATGGCGAGTAATGAAAATAGCATAATCTGTGATCCATTTAGTGGAAGCTCAAGCACAGGTATTGTAGCAAATATTTTAGGTAGGAAATTTATCGGTATAGAAAAAGAAAAAGAATTTATAGATATATCCATAACCCGCAAAGCTGAGCTAGATTCTAAGCGTAATATGATGGAATCTAAGATAGTGGATTTAAGAGTTAAACTATAATATATAAAAATTTTAAGGAGAAAATAAAAGCACTTTAAAACTAAAAATTAATTGATAAAAAATTACTTGCTTTAATTATTTAAAAGATTTCATTCTATTAATTCCACTAGTAAAGTTGCTAGAGCAACTAAAAATCTCAAGAATTATCAAAATAGATATTATAAAAACTTTAAGTTTTTATAATATCACTTAGCATATAGATCTTAGCCTCAATCTTGCTTGAATTTTTTCACAAATGCCACTGCTAGCACAATGCTTAAAAGCCCCAAAAACATCATATATAAGCCCAAACAGAAGGGATACTCATCTTTGACAAAGGCGAAAAAAATCGGTGTCAAACCACCAAAAATAGCATAAGAAATGTTGTAGGCAAATGAAATTCCACTATAGCGGATTGGTGCTGGGAAGCTATCTACAAGGATTAGAGGTGTAAAAACCATAACTCCAGCACTTAGTGCCATCAAATAATAAAAGAGCAAAACTAGGTCAAAATGCATGCCTTGAGTGATTGAGCCATAAAAAAGGCAGGCAAAAAGCATGAGCGCGCCACCAAAAAGAATGCTTGCGTTTTTTAAGCCGATTCTATCACTCAAAATCCCACCTAGCGCGTTTCCAGAGGCGAGAAAAAAGATTGCGATGATTTGATAGACAATTTTTGAAATCGCATCAATGTCAAATTTTTGCGCCAAAAGATTAGGTGTTAAAAGCACGCTAATAACCACGCAACCTGTCAAAATCCAAGTGCTTAAAAATGAGAATCCAACGCCTATTTTATGCGATTTTACCACTTCTTTGATAGGCATTTTTTGTGTTTGCTGCAATGCTTGCATTTCCTTAAATACCGGTGTTTCGCTCAAATATCTACGCAAGAAAATCGAGATAATCCCAAAAATACCGCCCAAAATAAATGGAATGCGCCATGCGTATTCTTTGATTTCTTCTGGGCTAAAATTCATATGCACAAAGAGCGTTACAATGCTTCCTAACAAAATCCCTGAAACCACCGCACTTGTGAAAATCCCCATCGTTGAGCCAAGCACTTTGCGCTCGCTGTGTTCGCATACAAACACCCATGCCCCGGGCAATTCCCCACCAATAGCAATGCCTTGCAAGATTCTAATCAAAATCAAAGCTATTGGCGCAAGCACGCCAATTTCCTCAAAAGTAGGCATAAAACCTAGCGCAAAAGTTGGGATAACCATTAGCAAGATGGAAAGCATAAACATATTTTTGCGCCCATTTTTATCGCCAAAATGCGCCATAATAATCCCGCCAAGTGGTCTTGCAAAATACCCAGCCGCAAAGGTGCTATAAGCGCTAATATCCTGCCAAAAAGTGCTATTTGAAGGGAAAAAAAGCACCCCAATAACGCCTGTGAAAAATACAAAAATAATAAAATCATAAAATTCAAGCATTCCACCAAGAGAGCTAAGGGAAAGCACTTTTACTTCTTCATTTTTTAAGCGTGCCATGATGAAAATTCTCCTTATAATAACTCGTGGTTTTTTGGTTTGGTGAAAAGTTTGAATTATACAATAATTAGGGTATTTTGTAGTGGGCTAGATTTAAAAAGTTTTAGAAAATTAATTGGATTTAATAGAATTTTAAAAAATTTCATCAACTAAAAAATAGCAAAATATATACATGATGATACTATTAAAGCTTAAAATCATCATAGCTAGAATCTATAAATAAAGCAAAATATATGTGGATATTAGGCTAGATTCTAAGATAAGTTTTAAGAGTGCTAAAATCTGAATTATTTTAACTTTGAAATATATCAAATATTTTTTTTAGATTCTAGAATCTTGTAAGATTGCAATTACAAAAAATAAATTAGAATCCATATTAGTGCCTCTTATAAATAATTTGTACTAGCTATAAAATGATTTACAAATAATCTATCTAATTGCATTACTCATCTCTTTTACATATCTGCCTATATATTCTGGGCTTTTTGTTTTATATTGCGCACATAGTTTGACTATGGCACTACCTACAATGATTCCATTTGCATATTGTGCTATTTCTCTTGCTTGATTTGGTGTTTCTATACCAAATCCAACAGCTACTGGAATCTCACTTACCTCTTGTGCGCAAGTAATCATATCTTTAATATTTGTATCAATATGCTTTCTTACCCCTGTTACACCAAGTGATGAGACGCAATAAATAAAACCTTTAGCTTCTTTTGCAATCATAGCAATTCGATCATTTGAAGTTGGTGCTATAAATGAGATTAGATCAATTTCATTTTTTATACAAACTGGTTCAAATTCTTGTTTTTCTTCAAATGGCACATCTGGCAAAATAAGCCCACCAATCCCTACATCTTTAGCATTTTTTAGAAATTTATCACTTCCATATGCAAATACAACATTTGCATAAGTCATAAATGCCATAGGAATTGTAATCCTTTTTTGTATGCGTTCAAGCATCTCAAAAATATGATTTATTTTAGTATCATTTTTTAAAGCTCGCATATTTGCTTCTTGTATCACAACCCCTTCTGCCATAGGATCAGAAAATGGAATCCCAAGTTCAATTAGACTTGCACCATTTTCTATCATTGAATAAATAATTTGTTCTGTAGTAGCAATATCTGGATCACCACAAGTAATAAATGGAATAAATGCTTTGCCATTTTCAAATGCTTTGTATAAATTACTCATTGATATTTTCTCCTTGCATTCTTGCAATCGCAGCGCAGTCTTTATCACCTCTGCCTGATAGATTTATAACTATTATTTGATCTTTAGAGAAATTTTTTGCCTCTTTTATCACATAAGCAATAGCATGAGCACTCTCAATAGCTGGAATAATGCCCTCAGTTTTTGAGAGATAAAAAAACGCATCTAAAGCTTCTTTATCACTTATAGGATAATATTCTGCTCGTTTTGTATCTGCTAAATATGCATGTTCTGGACCAATACCTGGATAATCAAGCCCTGCAGAAATAGAATATACAGGCGCTATTTGACCATATTTATCTTGGCAAAAATATGATTTCATTCCATGAAAGATTCCAATTTTTCCTGTTGCAATACTTGCAGCAGTTTGCTCTGTATCAACTCCCATTCCTGCTGCTTCGCAGCCAATAAGCCGCACTTCTTTATCATCAATAAAATGATAAAATGCCCCAATTGCATTTGAGCCTCCACCCACACAAGCCACCACCATATCAGGAAGTCTGCCTTCACATTCTAAAATTTGGTTTTTTATTTCTTTTGAAATTACTGCTTGAAAATCACGGACAATCATTGGAAATGGATAAGGACCCATAACAGAGCCTACTACATAATGAGTATCAGCAATCCTACTACTCCATTCTCTAAGCGTTTGAGAGACAGCATCTTTTAGTGTTGCAGTACCACTTTTTACAGCATGCACTTTTGCACCTAAAAGCCGCATTTTATATACATTTAATGCCTGTCGCTTAGTGTCTTCTTCACCCATAAATATTTCACATTCCATATTTAATAATGCACATGCAGTAGCAGTAGCTACACCATGTTGTCCTGCGCCTGTTTCTGCAATAATTCGTTTTTTACCCATTTTTTTAGCAAGTAAAACTTGCCCCAAGACATTATTTATTTTATGTGATCCAGTATGATTTAAATCTTCGCGTTTAAGGTAGATTCTAGCATCTCCAAGATTTTTACTCATACAAGAGGCAAAATAAAGTGCTGAAGGACGAGAGGCGTAGTTATTAAATAAATCTTGAAGCTCTTGATTAAAAGTAGGATCATTTTTGTATGATAGATATGCACTCTCAAGCTCTAATATCGCATTCATTAATGTTTCTGGGATAAAACAACCTCCATATTTTCCAAAATATGTATGCTCCATTTTATACTCCTTTATTTTGCCTTACTTGTGTAATAATTGTTTTCATTTTATAAAAATCCTTATATCCATTACTTTCTAATCCTCCAGATACATCGATACCATAAGGATGGAGAGCAATTGCTTTTTGTATATTATTGATATTGATGCCACCAGCTAAAAAATATGGTTTATTTGGAAGTTTTATCTTTGAGAGTAGATTCCAATCAAAGCTCTCTCCTGACCCACCTTTTATATTATCAAAAAGTAAAAAATCCACCAAATCGCATTTTGTATAATCAATAGAATTTTCATTATTTATACCTATTGCATAGATGATTTTGGCATTTGTCTTGGATTTTAGATTAGATATAAATTCTATACTCTCATTGCCATGAAGTTGCACTATATCAATAATACGCAAATCTATTGCCTCAAGAATCTTATTTATAGGTGCATTTACAAATACTCCTACTGCTTGTATTTGGCTATCAAGATGAGATTTAAGTTTTTTTGCTATTGTAAAATCCACTTCTCGCTTGCTTTTAGCAAAGACAAAGCCTATAAAATCAGATTTTAAGATATTTGCATATTCTATATCTTCCAAGCGAAATAACCCACAAGTTTTGATCTTCAATCTAGCTCCTATTTAGATTCCACTTTGCAATTCTTTTAGTTTTAAGCATTTATCATCTACTTTCATAAGTGTTTCACCAATTAATACAGCATTTACATTGTGCATACTTAATGTTTGTATATCTTCTTTTGTGTGTATTCCACTCTCACTTATAAAAATGCATTCTTTTGGCACATTATTTCTTAATTTTATTGTTGTGTTTATATCGACTTTAAATGTCTTTAAATCTCTATTATTAACCCCAATAATCCTAGCATTACAAAAAAGTGCTTTTTGTATTTCTTCATTATTATGTGTTTCAACTAGGACTGATAATCCAAGATCATTTGCTAATGTAAAATAATCTCTCATTTGATATTTATCTAAAATCGCAGCAATAAGCAAAATAGCATCTGCACCAATAGCTTTTGATTCATAAATCATATATTCATCTATAATAAAATCTTTTCTTAGAACTGGAATCTGCACGCATTGCTTAATTTCTTTAAGATAATCTTCGCTTCCTAAAAAATAATATGGCTCTGTGAGGCAAGAAATCGCACTAGCACCTGCATTTTGATATTCTAATGCAATATTTTTATATGGAAAAGTAGTAGCAATAATTCCTTTTGAAGGTGAGGCTTTTTTGACTTCGCATATAAAGTGCATTTTAGGCGTATTTAAAGCTTTTTCAAATGCAAATGGAATATTTGATGTATTTTTTTTAGCAATTTGCTTTATTTCTAAAAGTGAAATTTTTTGTTTTTTTTCTTGTATGCGTATTTTTGTTGAATTGATAATCTTTTCTAAAATATTCATTATTTATTTATTACTCTCTTTTATAAATAATTGTAATTGTTTTGCTGCTAATCCTTCATCTATTTGTCGTTCTGCAAGTCTTACACCAGATTCTATGCTTTCAGTGGCACCTGCGATATATAGTGCAGCACCAGCATTTAGTGCTGCGACTTCACGTTTTGGACCTTTTTCTTTACCCTCTAAAATATCTTTAATAATTGTAGCATTTTGGATTGCATCGCCTCCTTGTAAATCACATTTATTACATAAACTATAGCCAATATCTTTTGGGTGCAAAGTATAGGTTTTGATTTCTTGTTGATTGATTTCACAAATTTTTGTTTTGCTTGAGAGTGAGATTTCATCTATCTTATCCATTCCATATACAACCATTCCTCTTTTTACACCAAGATTCTTCATTACTTGTGCCAAAGGCTCTACAAGGCTTTCATCATATACACCCATAAGCTCCATATTAGCTCCTGCTGGATTTGAAAGTGGTCCTAAGATATTAAAAATCGTGCGGATTCCAAGTTCTTTTCGAATAGGAGCAACATATTTCATCGTGATATGGTAATTTTGTGCAAAAAGAAAGCAAATATTGATTTTTTCAAGCAATTCTTTACTTTTTTCTTTTGGCACCATGATATTTACACCTAAAGCCTCTAATACATCTGCTGCACCACATTTTGATGATGCAGCACGATTTCCATGTTTTGCGACTTTTATTCCTGCTGATGAGACGATAATAGCCGAAGTTGTAGAGATATTAAATGAATTTGAGTGATCGCCTCCTGTGCCTACAATCTCTAATGCATCCATATCATGTAAAAGTTTCACACAATGCTTACGCATACTAAGTGCTGAAGCAGTGATTTCATCAATGCTTTCACCTTTCATATTTAACGCTGTGAGATATGCAGAGATTTGCACAGGGCTAGCCATACCTTGCATAATCTCATCCATCACTTCTAGTGCGATATTTTGTGTAAGATCTTGCTTTTTTATTAGTTGCAAAATCGCTTCTTTTATCATGATTGCTTCTTTTGTATTGTTATTTTGTTTTGTAATATTTGTTTCTTTAGTCATTTAGATTCTCTTTTTTGTGTGGAATAAAGAACATTTTGTATTATTTTTTTACCAAGTGGTGTTAGTATAGATTCTGGGTGAAATTGCACGCCATATATCGGATATACCTTGTGTTCTAATGCCATAATTTCATGCTCTTTTGTTGTTGCAGTGATTTTAAGAGATTGTGGAATTTTTGTAGATATTAGTGAATGATAACGTGCAACCTGAATTGTCTCTCCTAATCCATTAAATAAAACTGATGTAGGATCAACTTCTATCATAGATGTTTTGCCATGCATTATTTTTTGAGCATAGCTTACTTCACCACCAAATGCTACACATATCGCTTGATGTCCAAGACAAACGCCAAAAATCGGAATCTCGCTCCCTAGCTTTTTTATTACTTCTATACATATTCCAGAATCTTGAGGTTTTTTTGGTCCTGGAGAAAGGACAATGAGTGTTGGTTTTATTTCTTTTATTTGCATAATATTTAATTCATCATTGCGAATAACTTTGATTTGTGGTTCAATGCTTCCTATGAGCTGATATAGATTATAAGAGAAGCTATCATAATTATCAATAAGTAAAATCACTTTAGTCCTCCTTATATACCATTTTGAGCAATTTTGATAGCTTCAATAATTGCTTGTGCTTTTTTTGCACATTCTTCAAATTCACTTTGTGGATTGCTATCATAGACGATTCCAGCACCTGATTGGATACAGATTTCATCATTTTTCTTATATATTAAGCGGATTGCAATACACATATCCATATTGCCTGTAAAATCAAGATAGCCTATTGCACCGCCATAGATTCCACGAGATTGCCCTTCAAGCTCATTGATGATTTCACATGCTCTTATTTTTGGCGCACCAGATAGTGTGCCAGCAGGTAAGATTGCATCAATTGCATCAAGTGCGTCTTTGTTTTCTTGCAAGATTCCAGAAATTGTTGAACTTATATGCATAATATGTGAATATCGCTCAATATTCATATATTTTTCTACTTGCACACTATTAAATTTTGCAACTTTACCTACATCATTGCGTCCCAAATCAACAAGCATATTGTGCTCGGCTAATTCTTTTTCATCACCCAAAAGCTCATTTTCTAGTGCTTCATCTTCGATTTTGTTTTTTCCTCGTTTGCGACTTCCAGCAAGTGGATATGTATATAATTTGGAGTTATTAAGCTTAAGGAGTGTTTCTGGAGAAGCACCAGCTATTTCTACTTTATTGCTTGAGAAATATAGCATATAAGGCGAAGGATTGGTGCTGCGAAGCACTCTATATACATCAAAAAGACTGCCACTTGCCTTTGCGCGTATAGGATTGGATAATACTACTTGAAATATATCACCCTCATAAATGTATTGTTTTGCTTGTTTGACCATTTGGATATATTGTTCTTGTGAGAAATCATGCTTAAGCGTAGAATCTAGCACAAAAGGTGCAATGCTTTGTTTTGGAGCTGATTTTAGTAATGTATGCATAGATTCTAGTGTATTTTGTGCATCTTTGTAAGATGATTCTAGATTTGTAGTAGTTATGCCAGTAATAAGGATAATTTTTTGCTTAAAATTATCAAATACAATCACATTATTAAAAAGCATTAAATCTACATCAACAAAATCTTTGTCTGTATTTGCAAAATTAAGTTTTGGCTCATTGTAGCGAATATAATCATATGCAAAATAACCAACAAGCCCACCACTAAATGGTGGTAGATTCTCTAAAATTGGGCTTTTGTATTTTGCAATAATTTCTTTTATGATATCTTTTGGATTGCCTTGTTTTTGTTGTGTGCCATTTTTATCTTTGATTGTAGTTTTGCCTTTTGTGCAAGTTATCTCTAAAGTCGGATTAAACCCCAAAAAGCTATATCGCCCCCAATTTTTTTGCTCAACACTCTCAAGTAAAAAACACTCAACACTATGGGTTTTTAAAATCCTCATAGCCTCAATTGGTGTTATAAAATCAGCATAGATCTCTTTGCTTATTGGTATGCGTTTGTATTGTAATAGATCTGGCATTGATTGTATCATATCAAGCGTTGGATACATAAAGATTCCTTATTTTGATTTAGTTTTGGTGATTGGAATATAGATAAAAAAAGCGCACTAAGGGCGCCACCACATAGAGTTTATAATGTATTTGATAAAAGAAGAAAATATATAAAAGCTAAAAAAAATCATATTGCTAAAAGTTTTCATGCCCAAAATCATATAAGAATAAATATTAGATGTCAAGATAATATTTGTATCTTTATATTTCAAAAGCAAACAAATTAGGATAGATTTCGTTAGTCATAAGACTGCAAATTTTATATAAAATAAATTTGTAATATTATTTAAATGGAATCTAGATTCTATTTTATATCTTTTGATTTGATATTATGAATAAAACTTATTATTTCATCAATTTTTATGATTTTATTATTGCTTGAAATTCCAATTAGATTATAATCTTTATCAAAATATGGCACTCCCTGCTCAATTGCTATTGTATGCATATAATTTTTATAAAAAAATGGGCTTTTAGGATTAATAGTATCTCTTTTTAATGGTTTTTTATAATCTGGTATTTGTATTTTTTGATTTTTTATGATTTCTTGATGATATAGTTTTTTATTTGAATAATTGCAATAATCATCTGTGTAATTTGTGATTTTTAGCATAGCTAGCGATTTGTTTGTATCATTTGCTAATAATCTTGCTTTTGCTATGCATATTATTAAATCTGTATCATCATCTTTTATTTTTATATTTATATCAAGTGGGAATCCAATATTTGTAATAGTAGAGCTTGTTATGATTGTATCTTCATCTACAAAGAATCCAAACATACTTTTAAATGCACCATTATTAAAATTAATATCAAGTTTTACAACTCCAGCAATCCAATCTTTTTTATTTATCATGTCATTTGCATTTGTATTTATGATGAAAATAAAAATAATAAATATGATTTTATAAAACAACTATCATAAGCCTTTAAAATTTAGATTCTAGAAAATGTATCAAAATATCGGTAAAATTTCATCATAATTTAAAATAAGGAAAAATATGGAAGCACTAAAAGTTTTTGATATCGATGAGAATATATTAGAAAATAGTAAATACGCAACAATAAAAACTAATAAAGGTAGTATTATTGTAGAATTATTTGGCAAAGATGCACCACAAGCAGTGTTGAATTTTGCTTCATTAGCAAATAGTGGCTATTATAAAGGATTGAAATTTCATAGAGTTATAAAAGGTTTTATGGCACAAGGTGGTTGTCCATATAGTAAAGAGAATCTTCCTTATGTAGGCACAGGTGGTCCTGGATATAGAATAAAATGTGAAGTTACAAACAATCCAAACTCACATCAAAGAGGAAGCCTAAGTATGGCTCATGCAGGTAGAGATACAGGTGGTAGCCAATTTTTTATATGTTTTGTGCCTTGTCCGCATTTAGATGGAGAACACACCGTTTTTGGGGGAATTAGAGCTAGTGATAAAAATAGTTATGAAACACTAGATAAAATAGAACAAAATGATACTATAGAAGATATTATTATTAGTAAAGAAGTTTAGATTCTAGATGAATTTACAAAAACGAAAAACTATACTTGCCTATATATTTTTGGTATTAGCAATATTTGCTGAAGTATTATCAACTGGAATCTTAAAAGCATCCAAAGGCAGTTTGTATGGCTATATTTTAATAGCAATTTTTATTTCTATATCATATTATTTTATGGCATTAGCAATTAGAAAGATTCAAGTAGGTGCTGCATATGCTATGTGGGAGATTCTAGGTTCTAGTTGTATTGTGCTTATGTCTGTTTTTATATTTGATGAAATATTAACAACAAGGCAGGTTATTGGAATCTTGTTTGCTATTATTGGAATAATATTAATCAATATTGGTGAAGTAAAAGAAAAATGAGTTTCTATTTTGTTATTATTATGATTTCTGCATTCATTGATATTGTCGCAAATTTGTTATTAAAAAAATCAGATGGATTTAAATACAAAACTTATGGAATAAGTGCCATATTGCTTGTGATTATTGCTTTTATATTTCTTTCATTTGCATTAGAATATGTAGAGCTTAGTATTGCGTATTCAACTTGGGGCGCTATTGGAATCATTGGCACTTCTTTAGGTGGATATATATTTTATAAAGAAAGATTAAACTATGTAGGTATTTTGGGAGTTATTGTTGTTGTTTGTGCTGTAATACTTTTAAATTACTAAATTTACGATACACTAATATAATAATTTAGAAATAATTAGGAGGGAAAATGAAAGTCTATTTTTTTGCTACTTGTTTAGGGAGCATAGCTTATTCAAATACTTGCATTAATGCAATTAAGTTATTACAAAAAGAAGGCATTGAAGTAATTTTTAAAAAAGATCAAACATGTTGTGGGCAGCCTAGTTATAATTCTGGTTATTATGAAGATACCAAACAAGTGGCACTTCATAATATAAATCTTTTTAATGAGCCATATCCTATCATCGTGCCATCTGGTTCTTGTGCAGGAATGATGAGGGTTGATTATTTGGAATTATTTGAAAATGATGGAAATTATTCTATGGTAAAGGATTTTTCATCTAGAGTTTTTGAATTAAGTGAGTTTTTGTTAAAAGAATTAAAAGTTAGATACACTGATACTGGAGAGAAAATAAAAGCAACTTGGCATTCAAACTGCCATGCATTACGTGTTACAAAAAGTATAGAGTATTCTAAAGCACTAATAAGACAGCTTAAAAATGTTGAATTAATAGAATTAGATAAAGAAGAAGAATGTTGTGGTTTTGGTGGGACATTTTCTATAAAAGAACCACAAGTGTCAAAAGCTATGGTGCATGATAAGATAAATGACATTAAGAGCAAAGGGGTAGATTATGTTATATCTGGTGATGCAGGCTGTCTTATGAATATTAGTGGTGCGATGGATAAAATGGGTGTTGATGTAAAAGGTATCCATTTATATGACTTTATAGCACAAAGAATTAATTTAGTTTAGTTTTAAAGGATTCCATAATGAGTAAAATAAGTAATTTTCATTCTAAAGAACAATATGAGGAAATAATCAATCAAAAACTAAATGATAATCAGCTAAGAAAAAATCTACAAAGTGTAATGCAGACTTTGAAAACAAATAGAAAAAATACTATTGCTGCAAGATATACCGATTGGGAAGCATTAAGAGAGCTAGGTAGAAGAGTAAAACAAAATACACTTGCAAATTTGCCAACTTTATTAGAGATATTTGAGAAAAATGCAATTAAAAATGGCTTTAAAGTGCATTGGGCAAGTAATGCAAAAGATGCAAATGAAATTATTTTATCTTTAATGCAAAAAAAATCACAAAATATTATTTTAAAAGGTAAATCAATGGCAAGTGAAGAAATTCACTTAAATGCCTATTTAAAAGAAAATGGAATTAGTGCCGTTGAAACGGATTTAGGTGAATTAATCATCCAGCTTATAGATGAACCACCTGTGCATATTGTTGCTCCTGCGATACATAAAAATAGATATGAAATAGGTAATATTTTTAAAGAGAAATTAAATGCTCCGCTAGAGAGTGAGCCAGAAAAACTAAATAATATCGCAAGAGATCATTTAAGAAAAGAGTTTAAAGACTTTAAGATTGGATTATCTGGTGTAAATTTTGCTATTGCAAATGAGGGTGCTATTTGGCTTGTTGAAAATGAAGGAAATGGTAGAATGAGTACTACTGCTTGTGATATTCATATTGCAATTTGTGGTATTGAAAAAGTCATAGAAAGTTTTGAAGATGCTAGCATTTTGGATTTATTATTAGTGCCAAGTGCAACTGGTGCAAATATCACTTGTTATAACAATATCATAAGAAGTCCAAGAAAAGAAGGTGAATTAGATGGTCCAAAAGAAGTTCATATAATTTTACTTGATAATAATAGATCAAAGATTCTAGCAGATAAGCATTATTATAGAGCACTTAGCTGTATTCGATGTGGCACTTGTCTTAATCACTGCCCTGTATATGATAAAATCGGAGGACATGCTTATTTATCTACTTATCCAGGACCAATTGGAGAAGTAATTTCTCCACAATTATTTGGACTTGATAATTGTTCTCCTATGCTAAATCTTTGTTCGCTTTGTGAGAGATGTTCTCAAGTTTGCCCTGTAAAGATACCTTTGGCTAGTCTTATAAGGGATTTAAGAAGTGAGAAAGCTGGAGAGGGTAGAGGTGGTGTTTTAGGATATAGTAATACCCATAGAAGCAAGATAGAGAAACAGAGTTTTATGATATTTAGGAATCTAGCTACAAGTGGGCTAAAGTGGCGACTCTTAATCTATCAAGTGAGGATTTTTGGTGGATTTGGTAAAATATTTGGAAATATGATTCCAGGACTTAAAAATTGGCTTAGTTGTAGAAGTTATCCAAAACTAGATGCAACACTTCATTCTAAAGTAAAGCAGTTAAAAGGGGTGATTTATGAATAGAGAAGCTATAATATCTAGTACAAAGATGGCATTGCAGCAAAATAAATTATCTACATTAGAAAAACAATATAAAAATCTAATAAAGCATTCTCCAGGTAGTATATTAGAAGAATACAAAATGATACAAAGTGCAAATAAGGCTATATTAGTAGAATCTAGTGATGTAGTAAATGATATAAGAAATATATTATATAATTTGGGTTCTAAAAATATTATTTACACACCTGATTTAGGTATAGATATATCCATGCTTAATAATGAGTTTTTAATTAATCCATATAATAGAAGTGTAGAAGAAATAAGAGATGAATTATTTAATACTGATACTTCTATAATAAGGGCTGTATGTGGTATAGCTGATGTAGGAGTATTTGGACTTGCTTCAAGCTCAAAACACCCAAGATTAGCATCGCTTATTACAAAAAATTGTATAGTAATTTTAGAGAAGAAAAATATTATCCAAAGTATTTATGATGGAGTAAATATGCTAAAAGATAGTGGCGATCCTAGTAATATGCTACTTATTGCAGGTCCATCTCGCACAGCCGATATAGAGTTAAAAACTGTATTTGGTGTTCATGGACCACAGCAAGTATATATTATATTAATATGATAATATTATTTAGCCCTAGTGAGGATAAAAAATTTATATACAAAGAAAGTAAAAATAAAAGTTTTGCTTTTGTGGATAATTTGCTATTTAGTGATTTAAATGCTCATCGTTTAAGTATTTTAAAAAAATATATAAATTTTTTAAAGAAATCTCCAAGCGGGGATTTAGCTAGAATCTTTGGAGTAAAATCATTTAAAAATTTGGATTTAATAGCTGCGTGTAGTAGTATAGATTGTGCAAATACAATAGAATCTATTTATCTTTATAGTGGCACTGCTTTTAGAGCACTTGATATAGAATCTATGCCTAAAAATGGGTTAGATTTTGTGATGAATAATGTGATTATATTTAGTAATTTATTTGGTGCAATAAGAGCAAAAGATAAGATTCCATATTATAAATTAAAACAAGGTGAGAATTTTTTAGATATCAATATAAACTATGTTTATAAAGGATTTGATGGATTCTTAGATGATTACTTAAAAGATAAAGAAATATTAGATTTAAGAGCAGAGTTTTATACAAAAGCTTATAAATTAAATCTAGCACATACAAAAGTTGAATTTTTTAAAAATGGTAAAAAAGCTACTCATTGTTCAAAATTTTATCGAGGTTTATTACTTAGAAATTTAGCTATAAATAATGAGATTACATATCCATTTAAATTAATATCTAGTAAAACATCTGGACTTACTAAAATCTTACAATATGAGGTTTTAAACTAATGTATAAAAAAATATTAAGAATCTTTTATTTTATTTTATTATCAAGTTTATTTTTAAATGCAAATAGTGTAATCACTCAAGCTCCGCTTATAGTAGAGTTTCCCGTATTTAAAGAAGCAGAAAAAATATGCAATGGTAGTGATTATACAAAGATTCCTTGTTTGGTTGAGAATCTAAAAAATTATAGCAATAAAATATATACTAAAAAAAGCGGACAATTAGGCAAGATTAGCGTAATTTTATATGCTATAGATTCTAATGGTAGAGTTACTTATCCACAAGAAAAACTCGATAATAAATATTGTGAGTTTATAGATACTTTCGGTAAAAAAAGTAATTTTGTGCTAAGTGGAAATGGATTTCACTATGTTTTAAATTATAATTTTAATTATTCTTCTTCACAGAGCAAATCATATATTGTTTGTCATATTGTCAAAAATGGTAATATACTCTCACAGATTAGTCAGCCAATTACTATTGTGCCAAGTAGATTTGATTTGGATTTATCTATACAAACTATACAAGATTCTATCTTTAGTCTAAATTCAAATGATAGAGAAAGTCAAAATGCTAATTTTGACTTGATATTAAAGACACAGAATTATCCACTTATTATTAAACCAAATGCTACTGCAAGAACTATAAATGATGAAATAGATATAGGTTTTAGTAGCTTGTTACTTCCACTATCAATGAGATTTAATAGAGATAATGGAAAATGTGATGCTATTGGTGAAAATATACAAGGTGTTATAAAATTTACAAATGGAAAATATACTAATAATAATATAAATCTTAGTTTCAGTGATGTCGCAAGTGGTGAGCTAGAGCTAATTATTGGTCATAATCTATCTAGAGATGATATGTTGCAAGGAAAATGTCTAAATTCAATTCCATCTAATATAGATATAACAAATGCAGGCAAGATTCTGTGTCAAGAGCCAATTGTAATTAGAAAGAGAGTGGATATTATCCCTTATTCTTTCTTTGTAGAATTGGAAAATAATGGAAAGCAAATATATTACAATCAACATACTTTTATTCCAGCAATAGTTCATCTTCCAACAACCAAGCTAGATATAAAAGCCATAAATGATAAGAATCAATTGCTAAAGAATTTTAAAAATGAATGTTTTGCTAAAGATTTATCAATAAAGTTAAGTGATAATAAAAATAATCTTTTATTTATAAATGGAAATATTCCAGATTCTATTATCCCGCAAGCTACATTTTTGGATAATTCTCAATCTAGAGTTGTGCGTAAATTATCAAGTAGTGGAATCTTAGATAGAGATCTAACCCCACTTGATGCTTTTTCCTCAAATATCATCAATTTAAATAATACAATAATGAATATTGAGTTTTATAACATGGGGATAAAATATCCAATCTATCATATAAAACCTCGTATTAAAAATGATTGGCGTGTAGTGCTATTTCGCGGTAGAATCTCGCTACTTAGCAATACAAATCAAAGTGACGCTTTGATTGCAAATCCAAAGATTAATTATGAATTTTATTGTAAATTGCCTATGTGTAATATACTTGATTTAGAAAGTGTATTATCACCTAGGACTCGATTCCCTGCTTCTAATACTCAAAATTGGTATATAAATACAGCACATCCTATTAATTTTAAAGTGCAAGATAATAATCTAATCCTTCCGGATAATTTGAGCATACAATCAATTGGCAATATATTAAATGGTGTGCAAACTATAGCAATAGAATCTAATTCAAAAGGTATATTTGATATCAAAATAAGGCAAGGTTTTGGATATGATGATTTTGCTTTATTTTTATATTTTTCACCTAGCTATATAAATATTAGAGAAGATTTAGGAGTAAGCACAAAAATAAATTTCTAAGAGATTCTATGTTGTGCTTATTCTTTTATAAGTTTTGTAATTTTTATTATGCAAGCAACAAATGTAGCAATTTAGATTTTAGATTCTAAATTGCTATGCTTATTTTAGAAGTGTTAGATTTAGATTCTATATCTATAATATAGCATAGCCTACACTAATGCAAGCCTTTATATTTCTTAGTTCATCTAAAATATTATCTGTAATATCATCATCTACAATGATAACAGCTAATGCTTCTTTTACTTCTTTATTTCTACCAAGTCTAAAATCTGTAATATTTATATTATGATTTTCCATAATCTTCCCTACATTACCAATGACACCTGGAACATCTGTATTTCTAAATAATATTATCTTACCACTTGGCTCTACATCAATACAGAATCCATTAATATAAATAATTCGTAATTTATCATCATCAAATACACAACCACTAATTGATATGGTTTTTTCTATTGTTGTGATTTCTATCGTAATTAGATTCTTATATACGCTTGATAGGCTGTCTTTTGTATTTATATTAATATTTATGCCTCTATCTTTTGCTACAAATAATGCATTTACATAATTTATAGAATCTCCAAGTGAATGCTTTAGCATTCCAAGTGCCGCAAATGTGCCAAAAGATTCTGCATATGGTGTCAATTTACCACTACAAGTGATATTTATACTTCTTATAGCCTCTTTTGTAATTTGTGATAAGAAAAATGCTAGTTTTTGTGATAAATCCAAATATGGTTTTATAAAAGCTGGTATTTCATTTTCTTTGATAGCTAGATTTAGTGCATTTGGATAACTACTTCCTCTAGCAGATTCTACTGCAATACTTGCAGCTTGAAGTGCAATTTTTTCTTGAGATTCTAGTGTATTTGCCCCAATATGTGGTGTTACATATATATTATCCAAATCAAGCAAAGGATTATCTATTGCTGGTTCTTTATTAAATACATCAAGTCCAAGCCATCTAATCTTTTTACTTTTTGCAGCCTCTAATATATCATCTTCATTATATAATCCACCTCTAGCACAATTAATAAGTATCACACCATCTTTCATTTTTGCTATTTCATTTTTGGTTATCATATTTTTTGTTTCGCTATTTTTTGGTGTATGAACTGTTATTATGTCGCATTTTAAAATATCATCTATATGTTTAGCACATATCACACCAGCATCAATGATAGTAGAATCTTTTACATATGGGTCATACGCAATCACTTCCATTTCAAAGGCTTTTGCACGAGCTGCTACTTTAGAGCCAATATTTCCAAATCCTACAATCCCTATAGTTTTTCCTTTTAATTCTGTCCCATACCAATCTTCTCTTTTCCAGATTCTCTCTTTTTTTAGTTGATTATTTGCACCAGGAAAATTTCTAACTGAATTTATAATATGAGCCATTGTTAATTCAACTGCAGCAATTGTATTTGCAGTAGGAACATTCATAACTATGATACCTTTTTTACTGCAAGCATCAATATCTACATTATCAACACCAACACCAGCTCTGACAACTGCTTTTAGTTTTGATGCTGCATTTATAAATTTTTCATCAACATCAGTTGAACTTCTTGTGATGGCAACATCTGCATCTTTTAATTTTTCTAATAATTCATCTTTTTTTAAATTTGAATAATTGACAAACTCCACATCATTTTGTTTTTGTAAAAAATCTAAACCAGCTTGATGTATATGGTCGCATACTACTATTTTATATTTTGACATTTTAAACTCCAATTTTATTGAATATTATATGATATATTGTATTTATTTAATTCACTTATCAATGTATTTTTTAGATTAGTATTATTAAGGACAACTTCTAAGATAACAGAATCTAGTGTTTTTTGATAGGCGAATTTTATATTATTACTTTTTAAAATTTCATTTAAACAAAAAAACTTATATGAATCAAGATTTGTAATCTTTAATGTATGCGTTTTTTTATTATTTGAAAAATCTAAATGAATAAATAGCTCTGAACTGGGATATTTAAAATCATTTAATATTTGTTTTGAAAATATTTTTATCCAAGAATTATTTTGTGTATCTTCTTTTATATCTACTTTGGGTTGCATAGCCTGCGTATTTTTTTGGTAATTTTGCGGTAATTGCATCGCCTTATTTATATAAAGATCTATGGCTATAAATGATGTTATCAATATAGCCATAAAAACTACGAATAACAATATATTGATTACTGAATTCATTTAAGTCTATCTTTTAGAATATCCCCTAATGTCATTTTTTCATCATTGTTATAACTTTTAATTTCATCTTGCTCTTTTTTACGAGCTAATTTCTTAACAGAAAGCCTAATTTTACTATTATTTGTATCTATATTTACAATACTAGCTTCTACTTTGTCACCGATTTTTAATTCATCTTTTTTCAAAGGAAATAAATCTTCATTTTTAATCAATGCATCCATATTTTCATCTAGTTGAACAAAGATTCCAAAATCTTTAATCTCAACTATATTTCCAGATACTACATCTCCAACTTTATGTGATTTAGCAAATATACTAGTAGGAGATTTTAATAATACTTTTCGACTTAGAGAAATTTTTTCATTTTCTTTATCGATTTTTAATATTTTTACTTCAATATTATCACCAACTTTTAATACATCTTTACATTTATCTTGTTTATTCCATGATAAATCTTCATTATGTAATAAGCCATCAATATTACCAAATCTTATAAAAGCACCAAAATCTGTTATAGTAGCAATATCACCATTTAATATATCACCTTCTTTATATTTTTTTATAAACTGAATAAATGGCTTATCTAATAGTTTTTTTAGTGATACTCTAAGCTTTTTATTAGAAGGATCTAATTCTATAATCTCAACATCAATTTCTTGACCAATTTTTAAATAATTATTTGGTTTTTTGATATTTTTTTCCCATGAAATTTCTGTAATATGCAAAAACCCTTCTATGTCATTGCCTATATCTATAAAAGTTCCATAAGGTTGGATACTGCTAACTACAGCTTTTATCGTATAGCCAACTTTAAGCTGATTTTCTATATCTTCCCAAGGATCTTTAGTCAATGCTTTGATAGATAATGATAATTTGGATTTACTTTCATCATAATTTAAAAATTTTACTAATACATCATCTCCAACTTTGTATAATTTTTCTGGATTTACAAAATTTTTATGAGATATTTCACTTGAATGCACTAATCCTTCAATATCATCAACACTTACAAAAATACCAAAATCTTTAACATTTACGACTTTGCCTTGCAAAGATTCTGCTTTTTTCATTTTTTCGATTTTTTCTTCTCTGTCTTTATTAGATATATCAAAATATTTTTTTCTAGATACTATAATGCCACTATTATTTAGCTTGATAATACAAACTTTTATGACTTTATTATTAATTTTTATATTAGGTTTTAGTGCAGATTCTTTGATTGGTAAAAAGCATTCAACACCTTCACTTTCCCAATTTACTATAAAACCACCTTTATTTTTACCAATAATCCTAACATCTATGATTTTATCTTGAAAATCATCTTTTAATTTTTCAATAACCTCTTTTGTTTTAGCTAGTTTTAATGCTTGCTTGTAAGATATTCTATATTTTCCTTTTGAATCATTAAGAAGTAACTCTATTTCATCACCTTCTTTAAATATCAAATTTCCATCATTATCTGTAATCTCATTGATATTCATTTTAGATTCTGCTTTTTGCCCTATATCTACCATCACAATATCATCATTAATCTTAACAATTTTACCTTTTATTAAGATTCCTGTATTGTTTGTTTTTTCTTTTTTTTCACTTTGTTCATAAAATGATGTGAATTCTTTATAGCTTTCCTCATCTTGAGTGCTTAATTCGTATTCTTCTATTGTTTTTGCCATCGCTGTCCCAACCTAAATTAAAATTAAATGCAACATTGTCATATTAAATAATGCAACAATTGGGATATTTTATAAAATACAAGTTAATATTTAGCTTACAAAATCTTTATTTAGATAATTTAACAATGTAATATTTTTAATTGGTTTTAGTTTAGTTTTTTATAAGGATGATTGATGTAGAAAAAAGGCGTAAAATACGCCTTTGGAAATTATTTTGTTTTTTCTTTGATAGTTGTTACTATTTGAGAAAATGCATTTGGATTATTCATAGCCATATCAGCTAGTATTTTTCTATCTAAATTAATATTTGCTAATTTTAATCCATGAATAAATTTAGAATAGCTTATATCATTGATTCTACAAGCTGCATTAATTCTTACAATCCATAATTGCCTAAAATCTCTTTTTTTACGCTTTCTATCGCGGAATGCATAATACATACTTCTTTCAAGCTGTTCTTTTGCTTTTCTAAAATGTTTTCTTCTTCCGCTATAAAAACCTCTTGCGAGTTTTAAAATCTTTTTATGTCTTCTTCTTCTAACTATACCAGTTTTTACTCTCATTTTTTATCCTTTACCTTAAAAATATAAATTTAGGTGGTAGCCTTTAAGCTTCACTTGCCCATTATGGGGGATTAAACTATTATGCCATACATAAAAGTTTTTTAACTTGCTTCACATTTGTATCATCAACATAATGAGGAGCATTTAAATTTGCTTTTCTCTTTGGTGATTTTTTTGTCAAAATGTGACTTTTAAACGCAGTGCCTCTTTTTATAAGATTCTTTTTTACTCTGAATCTCTTAGCTGCCCCGCGATTTGTTTTCATTTTAGGCATTTATTTCCTCCTTTGTAAAATTAAAACTTCGCATTATATCATTAAAAAATAAAATTTATCACTCTTTATTCTCAATGACAACACTATCTGCTTTTATATCTTTACCATATACATCTTTTAATGTTGCATCATAGGCTTGATGTATAAAATTTTCTTTTCCAAGCTTTATTAGAATCTCATTTAGCTTATTTAATAATTCTGTATTACCTTTTTTTACTGCTGGAGCGATAACATCATCATTTCCAATATGAGTTATACCAACTTCAAATGGAGGATTTTCATTTGCCCATGCAAAAAGTAATAAATTATCATGTGCCAATCCATCACCTCTATTATCCTTTAGAGCTAAAAATGCCTCTGTATTTTGGTCAAATTTTAGAAGTTTTATATCTGGATAATTGGTGCTAAAATAAAAATCTGCTGTTGTGCCTTTATTTACTATCAAAGTTTTTTTGTTTAAGTCTTCTAAATTTGATATTTCTCCATTTTTAGATACTAAACCTAAAGCAACTTTCATATAAGGAAGTGCAAAATCAACAACTTCTTCTCTTTCTTTTGTTTGAGTAAAGTTTGCAAATATAATATCAACTTTATTTGATCTTAAAAATTCAACTCTATTTTGTGCCTCAACAAGGACTAATTCAAGTTTATTTTCATCACCTAATAATTCTTTTGCTACTCTTTTTGCTATATATACATCAAAGCCTTGATTTTTACCATCGCTATCTAAATAACCAAATGGTGGTTTATCCCCAAAAACACCAATTACCACTTTATCTTTTTTGATGATATCACTTAGTGATGTATCATTTGATATTGTTTGGTTGTCACTTTGAGCTTTATCCTTTTGATTATCATCGCAAGCAATAAAAAAAATCCCAATAAAAAATATTGATATTAGTTTTATGATATTTTTCATTTTATTCCTTTAAGTTAATATTTATATAAAATAGAAGTTGGTATTTTCACAAAATAACTTTAAAAATATATAAAATAATAAATTTTAATTTGTAATATATAAAATAAAAGATTGTATAAAAATCAATAGTAGAATCTAGTTGTATAAAAAGTTAATGTTTGTATATTTTGTATGATTCTTTGTATTGCCTATAAAGTATTATTTTTACTATTATCTATACAAAAGATAATAGTAAGTTAAAAGATTCTAATAATTTCTACACATCTTTTTTATTTACTTTTGGAGTAAGAGTGATATTTACATATCTACCTTCTAATATAGGCTTATCTTCTGTATTGGCTTCTTCTTGCAACATTTCCATTACTTTATAAAGGACATTAAATCCTTGTTTTGGATCTGTCATTTCTCTACCTTTTAAAAATACTTTAAATTTTACATGTTTTCCACTTTGTAAAAATTCCTTTGCATGTTTTACTTTGTAGTTAATATCATTTTGTGCTATTTGAGTTGATAGCTTGATTTCTTTTATTTCTATTTGTTTTTGTTTTTTTCTTGCTTCTTTTATTTTTTTATCTCTTTGATAACAAAACTTTTTATAATCCATGATTTTACATACAGGTGGTTTTGCGTCAGCAGCAATTAATACCAAATCTAAACCAGCATCATCAGCTATATTTTGTGCTTCTTTTGATGAGATAATCCCTAGTTGCTCTCCATTATTTCCTATACATCTAACCTTATCAAATTTTATATTTTGATTTAATAATGTACTCTCTTTGCTCAAAAATACACCTCATTTAGTTGTTTGCTAATTAGATTCAAAAAATCCTCCTGTTTTAATGTATATTGTTCTTTTTTTATTCTATCTCGAATTGATAATTCTTTTTGTAAAACCTCTTTTTGTCCTATAACCACGATATATGGCACTTTTTGCTTTTCACTTAGTCTAATGCGTTTATTTAGTGTATTATTTTTTAGATTTATCTCTGCATAAGCTCCAATTTCTCTTAGTTTTAGTTGAATGATTTTAGCATAATCTTGCGCTTCTTTATCGATAGGTATAATAACAACTTGTGTTGGTGCTATAAATACTGGAAATTCTCCACCATAATGCTCTGTTAAAATCGCAATAAATCTCTCAAAACTTCCAAGTATCGCTCTATGTATCATTACTGGTTTTTGTGTGATATTATTTTCATCAATATATTCAAGATTGAATCTATCTGGTAAATTCATATCAATTTGAATTGTTCCACATTGCCATTTTCTGCCTATTGCATCAGTGATTTTTATATCAATCTTTGGTCCATAAAATGCACCACCACCTTCATCAATGCTATAATTAATACCGCTAGATTCTAGGACTTCTTTTAGTGCATTTGTAGCTTCTTCCCATATTTCATCACTACCTATATATTTTTGCGGTTTTGTTGAGATTTCCATTTCATATTTGAAATTAAAAATTTTCATAATCTTGCTTGCAAAATGCACAATTGATACAATCTCATCTTTTATTTGATTTGGTCTGCAAAATATATGTGCATCATCTTGTGTAAATTCCCTAACACGAAGCAATCCATGTAAGACCCCGCTTTTTTCATGTCTATGAACTATGCCATATTCATAGAATCTAAGCGGTAAATCTCTGTAACTTCTAACATCACTTTGATATACTTTAATATGCCCTAGGCAATTCATAGGCTTGATTCCATATTCTATATCATCGATATTTGTAAAATACATGTTTTCTTTATAATTTTGATAATGTCCGCTAATCTTCCATAAATCACTTTTTAATATTTCTGGACCCCTTACAGGCTCATATTCTTGATTGATTAGTGCTTTTGTAAGTATATTTTCTATATTTCTTCTAATCCTAGCACCTCTTGGTAGCCATATTGGCAACCCTGCGCCAACATCTTCATCAAATGCAAAAAGTTGTAATTCGTTTCCTAATTTTCTATGATCTCTTTTTAGAGCTTCTTCCATCATAAAATTGTATTCTTTGAGAGCTTCTTTTGTTGCAAATGCAATACCATAGATTCTAGTTAGCATTTCTGCATTTTCATCACCACCTAGATATGCACCTGCTAGTTTTGTAAGCTTGAAATATGATAAGAATCTTACATCTGGAATATGAGGACCTCTGCATAAATCTTCAAAGTCATTTTGCTTATATATGCTAAATGTATCACCTTTGATATTTTTAATAACTGCCATTTTTAATTCATCATCTTTGAATATTTCTATGGCTTTTTTTCTATCCATATATTCTTTTTTAATAGGACATGATTTTTTAGCTAATTCTCTCATCTTATCTTCAATTTTTGCTAAATCTTCTACACCTATTTTTTCATCTACTTTGAAATCATAATAAAATCCTTCATCTACAACAGGTCCAACAAAGAATTGTGCATTTGTATAGAGTTGTTTTATTGCTTGAGCCATCAAGTGAGCACAAGAATGCCTAATGATACTTAGTGCATCTTTTGAATTATCAAAATAGATTTTTTGGTATTCATCAATATTAAATTTCAATTCCTCTGCTGTTTGTAAATCAAAGATTTCATTATCTTTTTTTAAACCAATTAATTCCAAATTTTTATTATGCCTTATTTATATGATTTTATGGTGGCCACGACTGGACTTGAACCAGCGACCACTACCATGTCAAGGTAGTGCTCTACCAACTGAGCTACGCGACCAAAAATAAATGCTTTTAAAAAACAAGTGCTAATTATAATAAATTTTATAAATAAAAATACTAAATATTTTTGCATTTTAGTTTATTTTAGGCTTTCTTGTTTTATAGCTATTATATACATAATCTAATAATAAATATATAATTGCAATATTTATAATAGAATCTGCAAAGTTAAATACAGCAAATTTAAATCCATAATGCCAATAGATATAATCTACAACACCATCTCTAATAAATCTATCTATTACATTACCAAAACCAGCACCAATTATTGCACCAAGTGCAATATAATATTTATTAAAAAAATCTTTACTTTTTATTACTAAAATACTTGTGATTATTAGTAGCAAAAGGATAATCCACTTTAGGCTAACTCCCAAAAAACTCCCAAGTGAAAATGCCATACCTTTGTTATAAACCAAAATAATATCAATAAAATTTGTTTCAAATATTGGATTTGTAGTTTTTGCAAGATTTAAAATCCATAGTTTTATTGCTTGATCTATTATGATAATAAAAATAGCAATAATAAAAAATAAGATTTTTTGTTTCATATTTTAATTGATCTCTTTATTAAAAAAGTCTATTAATATCTTCATTGTAGAATCTAATATATCTTTATCTTTTCCTTCAAGTAGGATTCTAAGCTTATTTTCTGTGCCAGAATATCTAATAATATGTCGAATATTATTTGGAATAAGTGATATATATTTTTCTTTCATATTTTCTAAAGGTTTTTTTTGTTTGATATCAATATTTTTTTGTAATTGAGGATGCAATAAAAAAGGATTTAGGATTTGTATGCTACTTTGTTTTGAATCTAGCATTAATGCTAAAGTCTGCAATGCACTAAGGATTCCATCACCTGTTTTTGCATAATTGCTAAAGATGATATGCCCACTTTGCTCACCCCCAAAATTGTATGAATGATTTATCATTTCTTCTAATACAAATTTATCACCAACATTAGAGCGAATTAATTTTATATCATTACTATCCAAAAACTCTTCTAATGCAATATTGCTCATTATTGTTGCAACAACTCCATTATTTTGCAATTTGCCTTGATTTTTTAAATATAAACTCAATGCTCCAAGCAATTTATCGCCATTTACTATATTTCCACTATTATCTACAACGACCAATCTATCCGCATCACCATCAAGAGCAAAACCAATATCCGCACCAACTTCTTTTACTTTTTTGCATAAAGATTCTGGGTGAATTGCCCCGCAATTTTCATTTATATTGTAGCCATTTGGTTTGTCATTTATTGTTATTACTTCTGCTCCGAGTTCACTAAAAATAATAGGTGCGACTTTATAGCTTGCTCCATTTGCTGTATCTACGACAATTTTTATATTTTTTAGATTTAAGTTTTTTGGAAAAGAATTTTTGATATGGACTATATATCTACCAATCACATCATCAATTCTTTTTGATGAGCCAATATCTGTTTTATTTTTAAAGTGGCTTTTTAAAATATCCAAATTATTATAGATTGTTTCTATTTCTTTTTCTTCTTTTTTGTCAAATTTATATCCATTATGATTGAAAAATTTTATTCCATTATCATAGTATGGATTATGACTTGCACTAATCATAATTCCAGCATCACAACGCATATCTTCTGTAAGAAATGCTACTGCTGGAGTTGGCATAGGACCTATTTGTATTACATCATATCCAAGTGATGTTAATGCTGACACAAGAGAGTTTTCTATCATATATCCACTTCGTCTTGTATCTTTTCCTATCAAGATTCTATTTGTGTTTCTTTTTAGATATATACCAATTGCAAGTCCTGCTCGCATCGCTGTAAATGGGGTAATATCTATTCCTGCTTCGCCTCTAATACCATCAGTTCCAAAAATTTTCAAAATATACACCTATTTGCTAAAATTCTAAAATAAAAATTTTAGCTAAAAACTATTTAGATTTTTTAAAGATTTTAATTTTGTTTTAAATAAAAAAGTGCGAGAATCACGACTTTATAATTTTAAAAATACAATGAAGGAAAAATAATATAATGGCAAACCATAAATCAGCTGAAAAAAGAATACGACAAACATTAAAACGTACTCAAAGAAATAGGTATTATAAAACTAAAATTAAAAATATCATAAAAGCTGTAAGAGAAGCTGTTAATAGCGGTAATATTGAAGATGCAAACAATGCACTAAAAATCGCAAATAAAAATCTTCATAAATTTGCAAGCAAAGGTATATTATCAAAAAATACCGCTGCAAGAAAAGTTTCAAGATTAAATGCAAGTGTTAAAAAAATAGCAAAAGCTTAAAAATTTTTAGATTCTATAGTTTTAAGATATTAGTCTAATTTTATGATTGTTGATAAGCTACTTCCATTAATTGAACGTTATGATAATATAAATCAAGAGCTAATAAAGCCTGAGGTTTTATCTAATGTCAAGCTACTTAGCAAGCTTACAAAAGAGCAGAGTGATTTATCATCTTTGGTTGAGAAGGCAAAAGAATATTTAGCTGTTTTAAAAAGCCTTGAAGATAATAAAGAACTGCTCGATGATAAAGAATTAGGTGATTTAGTAAAAGAAGAAATAAAGATTTTAGAATCTAAAAAAGTAGATTTAGAAGAAGAAATCAAGCTTCTCCTTATTCCAAAAGATCCAAATAGTAATAAAAATGTATATTTAGAAATCCGTGCTGGCACTGGTGGCGATGAAGCTGGAATATTTGTTGGTGATTTGTTTAAAGCTTATTGTAGATATGCAGAATCTAAGAGATGGAAAGTTGAAATAATAAGTTCAAGTGAAAATAATGTAGGTGGTTACAAGGAAGTTATTGCTCTTATCAAAGGTGATAGCGTTTATTCTAGGCTAAAATACGAAGGTGGCACACATAGAGTTCAAAGAGTGCCAGATACAGAATCTCAAGGTCGCATCCATACTTCGGCAGTCACAGTTGCCATTATGCCAGAAGTTGAGGATATTGAGATTAATATTAATCCAAATGATTTGCAAATAGATGTATTTCGTAGTGGAGGACATGGAGGGCAGAGTGTAAATACTACAGATTCTGCAGTGCGTATTACACATATCCCAACAGGCATTAGTGTATCAATGCAAGATGAAAAATCACAGCATAAAAATAAAGACAAAGCGCTAAAAATACTAAAAGCTAGAATCTATGAAAAAGAGCTTGAAGAAAAAATGCAACTTGAAAGCCAAAATAGAAAAGAGCAGGTTGGTAGTGGTGATAGAAGTGAGAGAATAAGAACTTATAATTATCCACAAAATCGCTTAAGTGATCATAGAGCAGGAATAACACTTTATAGTTTAGAAGAGATTATGTTATCTGGGAATCTTGACTTGGTTATAAATCCGCTTCTTGCACATATGCAAAGCTTAAGTGTGCAAGAATAGAGATCTTAGTGATATTTATATATCATATTTTGAAAGCTATTTGCTATCATTTGTGCTCTTTTTAGAAATACAGCCTTACAATTATCATCAAATACCAAATCTAGACTTTGAGAAAATAGATCTAGCCATATATTAAAAAATTCTTGTGGAAATGGTGGTAGCTCTATATGAGTTTTCATTGGCTGCCTTCTGTAATTTCCTTCTCCAAGTATTTGTCCTTGCCAAAAATTACTAATTTTATCTTTGTGTTTATCCCACGCTTCTTTGCTTTCACCAATTTTGCTTTTAAAAATTGGACCTAGATTATTATCGCTTTTTATCTTATCATAGAAAATATCCATCAATTTATCTATACTTTCTTTATTAATATCGCTATAAATCATATTTATCCTTTGTATTATTCTATTAAAAAAATCATATTGTAGCCAATATTGCTAAAAGTCTATATTTTACTTACCTCATATACTTCTAGCTTTTCTCTTAAATATATAGGGTCTATGTATATATTGCTAGAGTGCCACTGGCAGTCATTATTATATCCTTTATCAAGTATTTCTTCATCCAAATCACACACTATTGGCAAATATGAAATATTGTCAAACATTGCACTCATTACAAACATATGTTCAGTTAGGCTATGTAATCTAAGTCCAATCATCTTGCATTGTTTTTTAGAAAATAGTGCATTAACTAGACTAGTTCCATCGATACTTATGACGATTTCTGCATTTTTCATAATATTTATTTTTTCTTTTAAATTATAATCTTCCATATATATTGTTTTAAATCCATATTCTTTTTCTAATATATTTCTTATTTCATCTTCATTTGATAAGAATCTAACTTGTGATTTTTTTCTTGATATATATAATCTATTAGTAAAATTAAATTTATCATCATTAAAAGAATCTTGTAATTGTTTTATTATCTGGTTAATGATAGATGGTATTTCATTTGGAAATGATGAATAATAAATATTTTTTGCACTTATATTACAATCATCTATATATATACGTTTGTTTTCATCTATACCTTGTAAAGTCAATAATTCTTCAAATACTGCATCATACCAATATGAATCTTTTTTGGGGCATATTACAAAATAATCATTAATTCCTATTTTCTTCATATGATTTATTATCATAACCAAACTAGGATAGTATTGAAAAAGCGAATGATACATATTTTTGTAAGCAGATTCAAACCACATAATTTTTGCTTTATTGCTATTTAGAATCCTTCTTTTTTGTAGGCTTTCTTTTGGATTTGTAAGTATATATATCCATTTTTTTACAAATCCTTTTAAATGTCCAAGTTTTCTAATTTTAAATAGATTGAAATGTTTATAATAATCAAACATTCCTTGCAGTGCTTGATAGACTTTTTTATTGTCTTTGAATACATATTCTCCATTACTATCATATACGGCGCCACATAGCCCAATATAGCCAGCATCTAAATGGTATATTTCAAAACCTCTAATTGGTATAAAATAATCTCTAGGAGTATTTTTAGATTCTATTATTTCTAATAGATTTTCTTGCTGCCCCCCCCCAATTTTGTGGATTATTGTTTATATATTGCAAGGTTAGCTCTTTTATGTTTCTATTTTTATTTTCATCTATTAGGCTTTTATACTCTAGGCTATCCTTGCTTATCTTAGAATCTATTTTTAAATGTAAAAAATCCATATTTAATTCCTTGTTTTAGTTATTAGATTTTACCCATTCAATCATCTTTTTTATTCCGCTTTGTTTATTAATTGTTGGGTTAAATGGCATAATTCTATTTAATTTATCTAAATTTGCTACAAATATTTTTTGATCGCTTGCTCTAGGAGAAGCTATATGGTATTTTATCTTTATATCCAATATTTCCTCTAAAATATCAAATAACTCTAATATTGAGAGGCTATTATCCCATCCTCCCCCTATATTGAAGGCATTTCCTTGCATTTTTTCTATATATTTTGGTGCATCTAAATATAATCTTACCATATCAGAGGCATATAATATATCTCTTACTTGTTTGCCATTGCCAGATATTGTTATTTCATTGTTATTTATTGCTTCATTTATAAAATATCCTATCCAACCTTGATCATAAGTGCTAAATTGTCTTACACCATACATAGATGAATGCCTAAAGACAATGCTTTTTACACCATAGATTCTATGAAAATCAAGCATATACATATCACCTATTCCTTTTGAACATCCATAAGGAGAATGCAAATCTATGCCAATATCCTCACTAAAACCATAAGGATATTCCTCGCAGATATATCTTTTAGCAGTTTCTTTATATGTAAAATTTTCTAAATCACCATAGACTTTATTTGTTGATGAATAAATTACAATAGAATCTTTGCTAAATTGTCTAATAGAATCTAATATATTAAATGTCCCTACTGCATTGACTTCAAAGTCAAATCTTGGATTGGCTATTGATGTAGTCATAGCTACTTGTCCGCTTAGGTGATAAACTATATCTGGTTTAAAATCAATGATAACTTTTGAAATATCATAGAAATTTCTTATATCCCCGTGAATAAATGTAAAATCTCTACCACTTTCTTTTAAAAAATCTAAATTTAAATTAGAACCTTTTCTATAAAGATTATCAAATACGATTAATTCATCATTTGAATTATCTAAAATATCCTTTGCTATATTACTCCCTAAAAATCCACAACCACCAGTGATTAAATAAATCATATTCCATCTCGCATTTAAATATGCATTATTTTATCATAATTTATTTTTCTCCCAATTTTTCTATATCATTTTCTGCTTTCCATAATTCAACGCAGTGCATTGTATGGATTTTATAAATTATTTTATCTAGCATACTAGGTTTTTTTGGATATTTAAAATCTTGAAATTTGAGATTTTCTATTATCTTTTCTCTTAAATTTTCATCATCAATTTTATAAATCATTTGATATTTGTGATAAATAATAGTATTTTTAATGCTATTATTTATTAGATTATCTCGTATAAATACCAAATCCATCATGCTTCCTTGCAATAATGTTTGATATTCAAATGAAGTATTTATTTCCCATCTATATTTGCTTAAGAATCTAGAATCTTGATAGACTTTTGTATATTTTGCACAAATAGCATGAAAAAACCAATCAGCCGAAGGGTAAAAACTATCGTTATATCCACCAAGTTTTATACATTGCTCTTTATTGTGGAGTAGGGCAGAGGGATGCAGTGGATTGTATTTGCAAATATAATCAAAATCTCTAGTATCAAATTCTTTATATGTTTTGATATGAAATATAGAATAGATAATCTTTTTTATAAATATTTGCTTTATTGCTTTTAAAAATATAAATAATATTGGAATCTTATGTTTTATATAAGATTTTATTATATTTTCATCTTGCTTATAATTAATCAAAGAAAGATTGCCAAAATATATCGCCCTATGGCTTATAAGAGAAGTGTTTTTATCTATTATTTTTATTCTTTCTTGCATTTCTTTTAGATAATTTGGAAGCAATATATCATCATCATGCAATAAACACACCCATTTTCCATTTGCTAATTCAATGCATCTATTGAAATTACCAAAAAGCCCAAGATTTTTATGATTTTTATAAAAGCTAAGTTTATTTTTGTAGTTAGATTCTAAGAGATTTTGTATTTTACTTCCCCCCCCCCCATATCATCGCAATTTTCTACTACTATGATTTCATATTTTGTATCTATATTTTGATTTAGAGCAGAATCTATTGCTTCTTTTAGTGTATTAAGTCGCTTAAAAGTTGGTATTGCAATAGTAAAGTCTATATTATTTATATCTATATTTTCTTGTTTAAAAATAAGATTGGAATCTATATGTTTGTATTTTTTAAAATTATCATAAATTTGAAGCATATCTTTTCCATTGATTTTTTTCATAAATATTTCCTTTTTATTTTATTTAATACCTTTGTGTAGAATCTATATTGCAGAAGAAAAGTAGGATTTCTTTTTATATAAGATTTTATTCTATATGGCAGGGTTGTTTTTAAATATTTTTTGATGATAATATTTTCTAGATTCTCTAAGTGGATTTTTGCAAATGGGCTTTGTGCTAGATATTTATACCAAATATCACTTTTTGGTGTGCTTGGCGTATGCCATGGCTTGCAATCGCCTATATAGTGTATCTGTATCGGATTTAGCCTAGCATCTTTTAGCTCATCGTATAAATATACATTTGGTTTGTATTTTTCCCAAGATTCTCCATAGATTTCCCACATAGCATTACCTACAATATGAGCAGGAGAGAGTTTGCCAATCTTTGGATAGCAGATTATATTTAAGATATCTTGTTCGGCTTGTATGAGTTTGTTTGCATTATTTTGCAAAAAATCAATCATCTTGGATTCTATATTATCTTCACGCCATTTTTTTAGATTTGCTATAAGATATCCGCCGCCTACGCCATATTGAATAGATTCTAGCTCTTTGTCATTAAACTTTTTATAGCCTTCTTTCCAGTTGGTAAGCGGAAATAAATCATTTGGATTATTCATTTTTACACCAGAAATATAAATATCATCATCTGTGTCAAACTCTAAAAAGCTTTTGCTTACATCACCTAAAAATACAACATCTACATCAGAGACAATAATTTTGTCGTATTTTGGAAAATTGCTAGATAAAAGTATTTTGTATAACATCTCTTTTGCATAATGCGCCTTATGTGATATATCGCTCCATTGTTTTGCAAATGTATTGCTAGTATTGATGAAATGTAAAGTAGAAAAATCACTAAATGGCTTTATAGAATCTTGAAGTAAGTCTTGATAATCTTTTGTTATATCATTGTGCAGGACATATAATTTGTAAAATAATTTTTCTTTATTGCTAGATTCTAATTTAGATTCTGATTTTACCCCCCCCCATAGTGCCATATTTTGCTGTATTGCAAAGAAGTGATATAAAAGCTATGCTTGCAGGTATGCAGTAATTTTTATCAAAGCAAAACATTATTGGTATTATTTTCATTTTTCTTCTCATTTTTAAAAAATCTTGGTATTTTAACATATCATTTATTTTATTTATAGCTCTCTTAATTTGATATAATACGCAACTATTTTTTAATAAGGTTAAAGTTATTGTTATTGCATTATATTAAAAACCCAAAAACAACGGGTGCTGTATGTTCTAGTTCCAAACAATTAAGTCGTGCTATGCTAAAAAATATAGAAATTGAAAATGCAGAAAATATCATAGAAATTGGTCCAGGGCTTGGGGCTTTTACGCGATACATAATAAATAATAAAAAGCAAAATTCTAATTTTTTTGCTGTTGAGATAAACTCAAAAATAGCAAATAATCTTCACAAAAAGTTCCATGGACTTGATATAGAAATAGGTTCTGCAAAATTTCTAGAATCTATGATGAAAAAAAGAAATATGCAATATGCAGATATTATAGTCTCTGGGATTCCTTGGGCTTTATTATCAATAAAAGAGCAAAGCGTTATACTAAGAAGTATTTATAAGGCTTTAAAGCCAGGAGGATATTTTACTACTTTTGCATATATCATACCTACACCTCATGCAAAGTGGTTTAAAAAAAGAGTGTTTCATACTTTTGGTGATGTAAAAACATCAAATATAATATGGCAAAATATACCGCCTGCATTTGTTTATTATTGCAAAAAATAGGAGTTTAGTATGAAAAAGATATTATTGATTTTTACTTTAGTATTTTCGCTATTTGCAGAATCATTACAAAAGCTTGATAGCACAAATTTTAGAGAATCTTTAAATCTTAAAAATGATATGGAGGCATTTTATCTATTGTATGGAAAATATGATGGAGTAGAACAAGAAGCTTATTTACATATCAAAAAAAATTATGATAGAAAATATATTGCAAATATTAAACTTCCAAAACAAGATAATATAAATATTGATATCATGCTAGATTCTAAGGATTTAAAATTTGGGCTTAATAATGATATGCTTTTTATAAATGGAAGTTATAATGGAGTAGATTTTAGTTTTACTCAAGATTCTAATGCAAAGCTAAATAAAATATATTTTGTAGAATCCAGCATATCTAAAAAAATCAATGTAAATGATAAATATAGAAGTGAAGTTACTTATGAAGATGTGATTACAAAACCTATTATTTTAGATAGTTCATTTAAAAATGTAGATGTATTAAATAAATCTATGTCAAATGCCCTTAATATAGAAGAGTTAGAAGAGAATCTAGATTCTACATTGCAAGATAAAATGAATGATTATGGTGAGATAGACTTTAATGTAAATTTTAGTAGCAATGATAGTGTAGCCTATATTGATGATGATATTTTAGAGATTGATACTTTTATATATGAATATACAGGCGGAGCACATGGATATAGCATGGAAACTATGCAGTTATATGATATAAATAGTGGAGAAAAACTCCCAAGCAAATTTGAAGAAGTATTTGATATAAATAATGACGATGAATTTTTAGCACTTTTATCTTCATATTTAGAGCCTCAAAAAGATCGTTTATTTATTTTTCCTATTGATACTTTGCCAAGTTCATTTTTTATAAGATCAGATGGAATTATTTTTATGTGGGATATTTATCAAATAGCACCTTATGTATCTGGAATGATTACTACAAAAATTAGTTTTGATGAAATAAAAGACTGGCTAAAAGATGGAGTAGTTAAAGATTATATAAATAAGAGAATTAACAATGCTAGAAGTAACAATAAATAATAAGATAAAAGATAGTTCCATTGAATTTATGAGTATGGTAGATGAAAATAAATTTGGAAGTTTTCAAATGCAAAATTTAGTGGGATTAAATGTGCTTGGAAACAAAAGAGAGAGAATCTCCATACAAAGACAAATGAAATTTAAATTAGAAGAATTTAAAATACTACATTTCACTGAAGCAAAAATTAGCTGTGGGGGGGGGTATTTGTAGATGACAAACTCATCAAAGAAGCATTATCTCATTTTGAATGTGGGCAGCTAAATACAGATTTACAAAATTCATATAATACTTTTATAAATGATAAGAGTATTATAAAACAAATAAAAAAGCTAATAAAGCAGTTTTTTTATAGATTCACAAAATCATACAAATTATCAAGATCAAACACGCCAAAAATTATATTTTTTTGTCCTTGGTTTGATAACTTTACACATTTTATTTTAGAGGCATATCCAAGACTTTATTTAATCACTAAAATATTTAGAGAGCAAAATAGAGATTTTATCGTTGTTGTGCCACCTAAAAAACGTGAATTTTTAACAGAATCCTTGTATAAATCTTTTATAAATCCAATATTTGAAACACTAGATATAAAAGAAAAAGATAGAATCTATACAAATCATACAAATATTCTTATATCACCAGCTTTTATATCTCTTAAAAATGTATATTTACCAACGCATATAAAATACAATAAATCTGTAAGTTTTGAATCAATACAAAAAATAAAGCAATATTTTTATGATAAAGATTTTGTATGGGAATATCAAAATATTTATATATCAAGAAAAAAAGCTAATAGAAGAAAGGTAAATAATGAAAAAGAGGTTATAGATTTTTTATCAAATCATGGTTTTATTGAAATTGATATGGAAGATTTAAGCTTTAAAGATAGAGTAAATATAATGATGAGAGCAAAAAATATTATTGGCGTTGATGGGACAAATCTAACAAGTATGATATTTATGCCAAAAGATTCTAATATAGTTGGTCTTCGATCTTATGATATGCAAGAGTTTAATCAATTTAGTGCTTCTATGTTTGATTTGAATTTTTATTGTATTGTGTGTGATGTTGATGATGAAATATTAAATCATAATAATGAAGCTTGGTTTTTTAGCAATTTAAGAGTTGATGTAAAATATCTAGAATCTAAACTTATAGAATATGAAATCATATGAAAAGCGTTGTTTTGTTTTCTGGACTTGGTAATCAAATATTTCAATATGCATTTTATTTAGGATTAAAATCAAAATACAATGATGTATCAATAATAACAAACCAAACTTTTGGAAAAAATCAGCATAATGGTGAGGAGCTATGCAAGATTTTTAATATAAATCCAACATACAATATTTGGTTTTATTCTAATAATATTATGTTCAAGATTTATAAAAAATTGCTAATTCAATCTAAATTAGCAAAGGTCTATACAAATGAAGATGAATTTTTGCATATCAATAAAAAGCCATTTGAAGTGTATATTGGGTATTTTATGAATTTGAAATATTTTGATTTTATAAGAAATGAATTAATCAATACTTTAGAAATTAGAGAAAAACTAGATTTATATAATCTAGAAATAATCAATAAAATGAAATCAACAAACTCACTAGGTATCCATATAAGAAGAGGGGATTTTTTGAGTTTTCAAGGTGGAATTGGCTTAAGCTTGGATTATTATAAAAATGCAATAAATTTTATTAATGATAAAAATATGCATATATTTATTTTTAGTGATGATATAGAATTTGTAAAAAATGATTTTATGAAATTATTAAGTAAAAATAGGGGGGGTGGATATTATAGATTTTAATAGAGGAAAAAATAGCTATAAAGATTTAATCCTTATGAAAGAATGTAAATATTTAATAACAGCAAATTCATCATTTAGCTATTTTGGAGCATATTTAAATAAATATGCAAAATTGATAATAACACCAAAAAATTGGCTTGGAAATATTGGCGATAATACAAATCACTTCATTCCAAAGCATTGGGTAAAAATATAATTAATTTATTGGCTCTATTTCATATTCTTTTAATTTTTTGATTAGATAATCTTTATCTAGGTATAAATCACTTTCAACCCAAAATGCAGAATCTCCAATTTTATTTTTTATATCACATACAATTGGTAGAAATTCTATATTTTTAAACATAGAAGATATGATAAATATATGCTCTGTCATATCAAAACTTCTAAGTGCGATGAGCTTAGAATCTTTTGCATTCATAAATAAGCCATTTATTAGGCTTGTGCCTTCTATACTCATCACCACTTTTGCATTTTGCATAATATTGATTTTTTTACATAAGCTATAATCTTCCATATATAGCACTTTGAAGTTAAATTGTTTCTCTAAAATTTCAATGATTTCTTTTTCGTTGCTTAAGTATCTTCGTGGGGATTTTTTGCGGCTTATATAAATTCTATCTATAATATCTATTTTATGCTGCTGCCCCCCCCCTAATTGCACAATACGCTTTTAGTTTATTTAAGCTCTCAAGAGTGTATTTACCATTGCATTGTGGATTAGAACAATAATAAATATTTTTAATATCATAGTTTTGATGATCTAGATATAAAACCTTATCTTTGCTAATTTTTAAGCTCTCAAACATCTCATCAATAAACCATTTATGATATTGCATGAGTTTTCTATATTTTGGTGGAGCTATGATATAAAAATCTAGATTTTTCTTTTTGCATTCTTTAATAAGCTCTACTAGCCTTGGATATGCCTCAAAAATAAAATGATAAAAATTAGACCAATATTCGCAGAAAAATAATATTTTTGCTTTGTTTGGATCTTGAAATATTGCTTTATTTTTTTTAGATTCTCTTCCTAAATATTTAAAATATTTATTTTTAAGCAATGATTTTAGATTTTCTTTATTGAAAATATTTTTACTATGATATTGTATTTTATCAAAGGTGTTTTGTTGATGTTTGCTAGCTGTAGTAGAGTTTAGGCTTTGTTTTATTATTTTGTCTTCTACAAACAAACCACCATATGAGCAAATCTTTGCTTCATCTTGGTGATAAATCTTAAATTCATTTAGCGGTATTTTAAAGATTCTTTTATTGATATCTAAAAAATCTTTTTTTAGTTGTTTTAATGATTCATTATTAGAATCTTCATCGCTGCAAAGTATTTTTGCAACATTATAAATATTTAGTTGTTTATTAGAATCTTTTATACTTTTATATTCAAGAGAATCTTGTTTTATTTTATCACTTATTTGAATTTTTATAGAATCCATTACCCAATCCTTTTGCAAATTTGATAATGGAATTATATTTTATATTTTGGCTTATACTTAATTGTTTTTTTAATAATTGCTTTTATTTTATTAATATAGTCAAAAAAATAAAAATGAATTATGCTTAAACGATAATATTTTCTACCTTCTTTTAGCGCTTTTTTGATTTCTTTGAATGCGTCTGTCCATGAAATAGTTTTGTCATTGTTTAATATTACATATTTTATATAAGATATATTATATGCATCAAGACTGCTTTGAATGAGAGGTTTATCATTTTTTGATAGATGGATTCTATCTCTTAGGCATTGCAATTCTGATTTAAAACTAAATAATTTATTTGCTTGTTTTGTATCTTCTACATATCCAAATTGTTCATTTTGCATTTTTAATATTAATGGTTTAGAATTATAAGTATATAAACCACCAGAATCTAGCCCAAGCCAGCCTACAATCCAAAATGGATAATAAAAATAAATTTCAGAATCTTCAAATTCTTTTATTTTGTTTGTATAAATATTTTGCGCTATTTTTGTATTAAATAAAAATCCTGAAATATAGCTTCGTAAGAGTTTATAAAGTGGGTGTTTTTTGGCTTTTAGTGGAGGTAGAAATTGATTTTTATTTTTTGGTGGAGCTACATAATATCTATCTTGTTCTTCTATATAGGCTACTCCAGATACAATTTCTGAAATTTGCTGCTGCCCCCCCCCTAATATTTTCTTTTATAATATTTAAAATATCATAAATTGCACTAGGATTTATTCTATCTTCATCACTAATAATAAGCACAAATTTCCCTGTTGCATTCATTATACAAGACTTAAAATTGCCACATAAGCCTAAATTTTTATTATTTCTATAATATTTAAATCTAGAATCTTTTATATCAGATAACAAATCTCTTGTTTGATAATCTTCATTATTATCACAAACTATTACCTCAATCTCATTGCAGTCCATTTTTAGCGTATCATTTACTGCCTCTTTTATTCTAAATGGTCTTTTATATGTTGGAAAAGCTATTGTAAGCAAGCCCATCAAATCTCCTTATTTTTTATATATATCTAAAATTATATATTTTTTTATCTACAATCTTGCAATCCAAGTTCTTAAACTCACTCCATGCGGTAGATATAATCAAGCTTTTACAAGATTGTATTATAGAATCTAAACTAGAATGATATTTGATATCTAATCCATAAGTATTATGAAAAATATCATTTGATATAGGATCAAAAGCATGTATATTTTTGTATCCTTTATCAAGTAATTTTTTTATTAAAATATATGATTTAGAATCTCTAACATCATCACTATTTGGCTTAAAACTAAGCCCTAAGATTCCAATATCTGTATTTAGATTTTCATCAATAGTATTGATATGAAAATCAATAATTTTATTATTAATATCTAATATTTCTTTTATCAATTTGCTTTCATAACCTTGCATTTTTGATTTTTTATACAATGCTAGCGTATCTTTTGGAAGACAATACCCACCAAATCCCATACCCGGATAAATATAGCTAGTAATATTTGCAGGATTCCCAAAGAATCTTTTATCTAAATGTAGTATTTCAAATGCTTTTTTTGTATCTATATTTCCAATAGATTTTGCTATCACACTCATATCATTTGCATAGCTTATCATCATAGATAACATTGTGTTGCTTAGATATTTGATAAATTCTGCTGTATTTGGTGTTACAAAAAATATTGGAGCATTAAATTTTGAATAAAGATCTTTTAATTTATCTATCTCAAAATCTGCACCAATCACAATTCTATCTGGATTCATAAAATCATCATAAGCAAATCCTTCTCTTAAAAATTCTGGATTATTAGCCAAAATAAAATCTATATTTTCTACTAAACCTAAATTTTGTAAAAATGGTAAAAATATTTCTTTTAGGCTACTTGGTGGAATCGTAGATTTGATAACAAAAATTGGCACTTTTTTGCATAATTTTATATATTTTGCACTCATTTTTAATGCTTCTAAAAGATAGGATAAATCAGCACTCCCATCTTCACTCATAGGTGTTCCAATGCAATAAAATATAATATCAGCACAATCTAGCGCTTCTTTTATGTCATCTGTGATATGTAGATTATTATTGATTACAGCTTGTAATGCAGAATCTAGCCCATTTTCAAAAAATGGAGCTTTGCCATTTTTGATAGTTGTGATTTTAGATCTATCTATTTCAAATCCAAAAGTTTCATAGCCCTTATTTGCAAATCCTACAGCAGTGGTTAATCCAACAAAGCCAAGTCCAAAAACTGCTATTTTCATTTAGAATCCTTTAAAAAACTAAGGAATCTAAAAACTCCACTAGATACATCAATATTTGGATTATAATTTAGCAATTCTCTTGCTTTTGTGATATCTGGACATCTTCTATTTGGATTATGTGTAAGATAGTCTTTATCACTAGAAATTGAGAGTTTTATATCACCTTTGTAGTTATATAATCTAATCCCAATTTCTTTATAAATCTCTGCTAATTCTTTTATACTTATTTCTCTTTTTTCAATACCAATATTAAAAAAATCAAATTTTCCATAAAGTAAAATTTTTAGATAGCCACAAATCGCATCACTTATATAGCAAAATGTTCTTTTTGGTGTGCCATCACTAAAAATTTCAATATCTCTATTTTCTACTATTGCCTTTGCAAAATCTGCTGGGACACGTTTATCATTGATATTCATACCCGGACCATAATTGTTAAAAGGTCTAGAAACGCCTATTGGCATGTGATATTTTTGAGCAAATAAATAACACATAGTCTCGCCAAATCGTTTTGATTCATCATAACAAGCTCGCGGACCAATGCAAGATACATTGCCTCTATAATCTTCACTTGTTGGAATCTGGCTAGATTCTGGATCGCCATATATTTCTGAGCTTGAAAAAAATAAAAAGCCATCTATTTTTTTATCTTTATAAAATTCAAAAAGATTCCTAAGCCCCCAAATATTTGCATCTAGCGTTTCTATTGGATATTTTCTATAAAATGTTGGTGATGCAATGCTTGCTAGATGAATGATGAAATTTGCTTCTTTTGCATATTTTATATTATCTATATCATCAGTGATAATATTAAATTTTTGTATTTCTACTAAATTGCTATATGTTTTTTGTAGTTCATCTATCCATTGTGGAGTTTGAATCATAAAATTATCTAAGCCAATAATCTTTTTTATACCAAATTCTTTTGCATAGCTACTTAAAAATCCTAAAAAATAAAATCCCAAAAATCCCGCACAGCCAGTAATTAAAATAGTAGAATCTTGAAATTTATTTTTATTTTCTAAATTATTAAATATGTATTTGAAATCTTCTTTTATGATTGTATTATTTAGCATGCAGCACTCCTAAATGGATTTTTGTGCTGATATGCAAATATTGGATTAAAAATTTTAAAAGATTGAAGTGGCTTTTTAGATTCTTCTTTAGTTTTTCTTTTTCTCCCAATCTGGTGCAAATGCTGTGCCAATTTGAATAAAGCTTGATTTTCTGTTCCAATTTGCATGCGAGCTTTGATAGCATAATTTGCAACAAAGAGGCATACCCCCCCCCATTATCATTTACATTTGCCCTAAAATCTTGCATAACTTTTGAATTCCAAGCATCCTCAAAAGTATCATAATCACTAAGATTCCCAAATTTCAAACTCGTGCTTTGACAAGGGCGGATACTATCATCACTACCTATAAAGAAATCTCTCCATCCTACAAAGCAATCTTTGTGATATTTATCTCCTGCTATATCTTCGCCTTGTAAATATGGAAGTTTTAATTTAATATCTAATTCTTTTGCTAAAGCCATAGCTTTGCTAAATTCACTTTTTACTAATTCTTGTTTATTATATAAACTTTCTTTGAGCATTTCAGGGCTAAAAGCGGTCAAAAATACGACTTTTACTTCTTGCATTTTTAAATCTTTTGCAAGTTTTATCATTTTTGGGAGTTCTCTAATATTAGATTCCATTGCCACAAATACAAAATTTAGATATGGATATGTAAGATTTAATTCCTCTTTTTTTGCAGTGATTTTGCTTATATTTTCAATGATTTTATCAAATTTCGATCCAACGCGAATGCTGTCATTTACTTTAGAATCTGCGCCATCTAAGCTAATTGCAATAATATCTACATGATATTTAAAAATATCATCTATAAACTTATCTAGTCTTGTTCCATTTGTAACAAAATATTTTCGCACATTTATTTCATCTAATTTTGCTAGAAATTTAGAAAAATTAGGATTTATTGTAGGCTCGCCCCAACCAAATAGCGTTACTTCCTCGCAATGCTGCAACGCATTTGATAATTTGTCTAATACTTCTAATTTGAGATAAGTTTGATTAAACTCTGCTTCATCTCTACCACAAAATATACATTTTATATTGCATGCACTTGTCATTTCTAAGACGATCCTACGCGGATATGAATCTAAAATCGTTTTTTTGGATTCCAATTCTTCTATATTTAGCTTAGAATTTGCAGCTTGTTTTTGATTTAATTTTGTTTTGAATAATTCTTTTGTTTTTGCACGTAAAATTTCCATATTTTTCCTTTATGCAGCATTTTTTGATTGATTGATTTTGTATTTGTTAGATAAATTATTTAGAAGTAGAATCTCTATATAATTTAGTGTTTTTGTATGATTTTTATTTTTTGAAGTGTTTTTTGAAGTGTTTTTATGATTTAAATTATGAGATTCCCCCCCCCCATTTAAGTATTCTATGATTTGTTTTTGTGTAATTATTTCTTTATCTTCTACAAACTTTTTATACCAAGTGATAGTATGTTCTATAGAATCTATAGTATTTAATATAGGTTTGTATTGTAATAAATGATAAGCTTTTGAAGTATCTAACATTAATAAATTTGCTTCATGAGGATTGATAGAATCTTCTTGTATTTCATAATTTATTTTATTCCACATACTTTTTGCAATCTCTAACATTTCTAAGACTTTTAGATTCCCATTTATATCTGGTCCAAAATTAAAACTACTAGCAAATTTAGTCTCACCTTGTAATAATTTTTTACCAAGCAATAAATATCCTCTCAAAGGTTCTAATACACTTTGCCATGGACGAGTAGAGTAGGGATTTCTAATGATTGTTGGTTTTTTATTTATCACTCCTCTTATTAAATCAGGCAATAATCTATCTTGGCTAAAATCGCCACCACCTATAACATTTCCAGCTCTAGCAGTAGCAATTAATATATTATGCAAAATAGTAAAATCAGCGATATTAAAAAAGCTTTGCCTCATAGAATCTACAACAATCTCCCCACATGCTTTACTTGCACTATATGGGTCAAATCCTCCAAGTCTATCATTTTCTCTATATCCCCAAATCCATTCTTTGTTTTCATAAACCTTATCAGTTGTAATAACTACGATAGCTTTTAAATTGCTAAGTTGATCTTTTATTTTATACACTATATATAATAAATTTAAGATTCCAAGTGCATTTATCTCAAATGTTTCATATGGATTTTTGTAGCTCTCTCTTACAAGTGGCTGGGCAGCAAGATGAAAGATTATATGTGGATTAAAAGATAAAAGGGTATTTTGCAAACTATTTTTATCTCTTATATCAGCAAATAACCCACTAAAACTATCTTTACTACCAAGTAAATCAAAATGATTAGGAGTTGTTATAGGTGCAAGTGAATATCCAAATACATCGCTACCAATAGTTTCTAATATCTTATAAAGCCAAGTGCCTTTAAATCCACTATGACCAGTTAGAAAAACTTTTTTGTTTTTATAGATATTCATACTTTTGCCTTAAAATATAGATGGAGCAGGATTCTATCCTAATAAAACTTGAATCTACAAATCACACGCTTATAATCATAATTCTATCATCATTTATCATATTTTTTACTTCTTTTAAGTAGTTTGGATTGACTACCAAAATCAAATCTAGCTTATATTTAAGCATAGCATTTTTAAGAGAAAGTATTGGAATGCCAGATTTTGGAATAAAACAATTTTGTTTGTTTGGATTTATATCAATTACACATTTTACATTATCCAACATATTGCATAGCGTTACACCTTTTGCACCAGCACCCCAAATAGCGATATTTTTAAATTTTTCTAAATCATTTTTTATTTGCAAATCTGTTATATTTCTATTGTATTTTTTAGGTCTTGCAAAGATTAATTGATATTGATTTTTAAATGATGGAATAATTTCTATCACATCAAATCCAGCCCTAAAGAATAGAATCCTAATAGATTCTTCTGTAAAGTAATTGCAATGTTCATAAAAAAAGTCATAAAATGCATTATTCTCTAATATCCATTCAAATCTTGGTGTCTCAAAAAATATAAGCGGATTATTTTTTATTTGTTTTCTAATTATTTGTAAAAAAGTTAGGGGATTTTGCAAATGTTCTATTACATGCCTACATGCAATAAGTCCAGGATTTATCAATTTTTGTGAAGTGTAATACTCTTGTTTTATTTCTATTTCTGCTTCTACCCCCCCCCATATTGGAATCTTTACTAAATGATGGATCAAATCCAAAACCTTTTGATTTGCTCTCTTTTGCTAATATTGATAAAAATTTTCCATTACCACAACCAATTTCTACGATATTTGTATTTTTGATTTCATATTTATTGATTAAAATATCAATTATTTCATTGATATAATTTACATATTCTCCACTGCAAAATTGAGAGTTTTCATAGGATTCTGCATAATCTACTAAGCTACTATCAAATGCAAAATTATGTGCCATTCCACAAATATTACATATTTTTATATCAAGATTCCCGCATTTAGCATTGACTGCTTCAATTTTATCTTTGTATTTCATATTTTGAAAAACTGGCACATTTTCTCTAAATAATAAATTATCCAAACTATAACTACCACAACTTTTACATTTATTCATATTTATTCCTTTCTTTTATTTTAACCACATAGCCCAAGGAGCTTTATTGCTTAACCACATATCGCATAATTCATTTTTATCCCTTAAAGTATCCATACATTTCCAGAATCCATTATGACAATAGCTATATAATTCACCATCTAATGCCAATCTTTTTAGTGGTTCTTGCTCAAAGATAGTAGAATCATCATCAATATAATCAAACACTTTTGGCTCACATACAAAAAAGCCACCATTTATCCATCCACCGCCATTATAACCATTGCTATCACCTTTTGGTTTTTCTATAAAATTTAATATTTTTTTATCATTTTCTCTAATATTTATAGCACCAAATCTACCTTCTGGCTGTATAGCTGTCATTGTTATTGATTTTTTATGCGATTTGTGAAAATCTAATAATTTTTTTATATTTACATTTGCGACACCATCACCATATGTAAGCATAAAAGTTTCATTATTTATATAATCTTTAGCATATTTAATTCTACCACCAGTCATTGTATCTTGTCCTGTGTAAAGCATCGTTATTTTCCATGGTTCATGCCGAATCTTGTGAATTTCAAATGTATTATCTGCCATATCAATAGTTATATCGCTATACCTTGTATAATAATTTATAAAATAATCTTTTATAATATGGCTTTTATATCCAGTAAGCACTATAAATTCATTAAAACCAAAATGACTATAAATTTTCATAATATGCCATAGCATTGGTTTTCCACCGATTTCTACCATAGGTTTTGGTTTCATATCTGTTTCTTCTGATAATCTTGTGCCAAACCCACCTGCAAGAATTAAAACTTTCATAAATCACTCGCTTATATACTTAGTAAAATCAAATATTATAACATGATTAAAATACATAGTTTATCTATATTTTGTATCATTTATCAAAAAAATATGGAATATATATTGCTTATGTATTACAAAAATATTTTATAAGGGAAGATTATGGGAATCTTTGAGATAAGCAAGGTATATAATATAGTAAATAAATCTCTAGATTATAGATCACTTAGACAAGATTTGATAGCTAGTAATATTGCAAATATATCAACTCCATTTTATAGACCACAAGATGTGAATTTTGAATCTTATCTATCAAAAGAAGCATCAAAAATTTTTAATAATCAATCTTCATCAAAGCTTCCATTAGCAACTACAAATGAAGGGCACATGCCTCCATTTGATATAAATGACAATAAAGCGACTATATTTTATAGAGATGGACATTTAGCAAGAAATGATGGAAATAGTGTTGATTTAGATGTAGAGACAAGTGAAATTGGAAAAAATTCTATTATGTATAATGCAATTGTAAATGCGAGCAAAAAACACAAAGGTATATTTGCTTATGCATTAGAATCTTCAAAAAATATTTAAAGGTTTTTTAAATGGCATTTTTAAGCAGTTTTGATATAAGCGGATATGGATTATCAGCACAAAGATTTAGATTAAATGTGATTTCATCAAATATAGCAAATGCAAATACAACAAGGACAGATGAAGGCGGTCCATATAGACGAAGAGAAGTGATATTTAAGGCATTTGATTTTAATAAAGAGTTAAATAACAAATTAGGAGAAAATAATAATCTCTTAGAATATGAAGATCCATTAAATGAAGGAATCTATGGTAAAAAACCAAAGCCAAATATAATGAGCGTATATGTAGATAAAATAGTTAGAGATGATAGATCTCCTATTATGAAATACGATCCAAGCCATCCAGATGCAGATGCAAATGGCTATGTCGCATTTCCAAATGTAAATCCAGTGATAGAAATGGCAGATTTAATAGAAGCAACAAGAGCTTATCAAGCAAATGTAGCAGCATTCCAAAGTGCAAAAAATATGGCAAATAATGCTATAATAATGTTTCAGGCTTAATTCTAAAGGAGTATATTTTGGCAGATATTAAATTAAACAATTTAGACATTAATAGCATTTCACCAAATTCAGCCGTATCAAAAAAAGCACCAAACAAAAACTTTATGGATACAATGAAAGAAGTAATAGATGAGGTAAATAAAGATCAAAAAACTTCAGAAAAAGCGCTAAGCGATGTTGCCACAGGGCAAATAAAAGATTTGCATCAAGCTGCTATTGCAATAGGAAAAGCAGAAACAAGTATGAAAGTAATGCTAGAGGTGAGAAATAAAGCAATAAATGCCTATAAAGAAATCTTAAGAACACAGGTTTAAAATTTATTTTAAATGCAAAATAATGATTTTGATGCCAATGCTCAAAGCTCTAATACAGAGCAAAATGAATCTTTACAAAATAATATTCCACAAAATCGCTCTTTAGGAATAGTAGCATTATATTTTTTTATATGTTTTTGTATTATTTTATTATTAATTATTGTTATTTTTAAAGTATTTTCACCAAGAAAACTGCCAACAATAATCACATCAAAAAAAGAAGTCGCACAAAGAGGGACTATATATAGTAGCGATGGATTTAACCTCGCAAGTAGTAAGAATCTATACAAAGTTAGTGTTTTTAAAAAAAGCATAGATCCAGATAAAATGGATTTATTTATTAAGCTTTTTTCAATATATAGTGGAATGGATGAATATTATGTAAGAGAAAAGCTAAATGGCAATGGAAATATCACTATATCTTATAGTATCAATCCAAAAACTGCATTAAATCTAAAACAACTAAATCAAAAATTTATCAAATATGGAATTTTTCGTTCTTATGAGGAAAATGGAAGAATCATGCCCAAATTTGGATTGAGCATTGAGATTAGTGGTGAGAGTAGAGATTATTTATACAAGGATTTGACAGAGCCAATTTTAGGATATACAAATAAATTAGAAAGCGATGGTTTTACCACACCAAATGGTGTAAAAGGTATAGAAAAATTTTACAATAACACTTTAGAATCTAAACAAGATGGATTCTATCGTGGATATAGAGATATTGGTTTTAATATCATTTTATCAAGAGATGCGATCTTAAAAAGAAGAGTTGATGGACAAAATATAGTTCTTACAATTCCACTTAAATTGCAAAAAAAAATAGAAAATATATTGGATGAAGCAGGAAAAAATCTAGAATCTAAAGAAATTGTAGCTGGGATAATGGATTCAAAAACAGGCAGAATCCTATCTCTTGCATCAAATCAACGATTTGACGCAAAAAAAATAACATCTAATGATTATTCTAAGTTAAATGCAAATGTAGCAGAGTTTTCATTTGAACCAGGTAGCGTTATGAAGCCTATTGTATATTCGATTTTGCTAGAAAAAAGACTTGTAAATCCAAATGAAATCTTTAATATTTATAATGGAATTTATAAGCTTGACTCTTATACTATTAGAGATAGCATAAGAAGGCAATATGCAAGTGCTGAAAATATCATAGTGTTATCAAGCAATATAGGAATGGTGCAAATGGCTCAACGATTAGATGAGCAATCCTATTACAATGGACTTCAAGCATTTGGATTCTCATTTCCTACAAATATAGATCTACCATATGAAAAAGACGGATTAATACCATCTCAAGCGACATTTAAATCGTATGTATATAAAGGAAGTGTATCTTATGGATATGGTCTTAGAGTAACATTTCTTCAAATGCTTAGAGCATATGCCGCATTTTCTAATGGTGGATATCTAGTCACTCCATATCTAAGAGACTATACATTATCTCGCAATAATAAAAAAATAGATTTTCACCATAATGATAATCCACTAATGATATTAAGCCCATATACTGCAGATAAAATGCAAAAAACACTTATCAAAACAGTAGATGAAGGCACGGCAAAAAAAACTAAAGTAGAAGGTATTATAATAGGTGGAAAAACAGGGACTGCAAGAGTTGCAGTAAATGGCAAATATGGCAATAACTATATGGGATCATTTTTTGGATTTGCAAAGGATGAAAAATCAAACTATACAATAGGTGTTGTTGTATTTGAATCTAGTGAAAAAAGTAGCTATTATGCTTCACAAACTGCAACTCCAATAGCAAACAAAATAATAAAAGCAATGGTTGAAGAAGGATATTTAAAACCAATTGAATAATATAAATATTATCCCAAGACAAATATTTGAATTATCACATTTATTTGATTTATATAATTTTGATTTGTATCTTGTTGGTGGTAGTATTAGAGATTGTATTTTAGGCAAGATTCCAGATGATTTCGATTTCACTACACGAGCAAAAACAAAAGATATATTAGATATTCTAAAAGATTATAAAACTTTTAGAAGTGGTGAAAAATATGGGACTATCGGAGTTTTATTTAGGGGAATAAAATGCGAGATTACCACTTTTAGATTAGATGGAATCTATATAGATAATCGCCATCCAAATAAAGTTGTATTTCATAATGATTTATACACTGATTTAAAAAGACGTGATTTTACTATTAATGCGATTGCTTATGATTTGAAAAATAAAATATTAATTGATAAGTTTGATTGTATAAAAGATATAGATTCTAAAATCATTAAATGCATTGGCGATGGAAATGAGAGATTTAAAGAAGATAGCCTTAGAATCTTGCGTGCATTATCATTTTGTTCAAAATTGGATTTTGATATATCAAATGATACATTGCAGGCAATAATAAATTCAAAAGAATTATTAAAAAATATAAAAATAGAACGAATAAGGGCTGAAATCACAAAAATATTTAGTGGCAAGAATCCAAAAAAAGCATTCGATTTAATGAAAAAATATAACATATTAAATACTAAGCATATACCAGCAAATATAAATAATATAAATGCAAAATATAGAATCTATGCTTCATTTTTAATATTTGATAGTCTTATTTATCTACATCCAAAAATAAGCATAAAAACTTTAGAAATAAAATCAATATTTATAAAAATCATACAAAAAAAACATATAAAAGAAGTGAGATTTATACTAGCAAATTTGCTCCTAAATCATAAAATAGAGGATATATATATTGCTTTGCATTTAAAAATAGCATTAAATAAAAAATACAGAATCTACAAAAGAGTTTTTAATCATATTGGAAAAATAACACATATTGATGGGCATAAATTACTAAATCTAGGATTTGATAAAATGCAAATAAAACAAATAAAACAAGAATTATTAATACAAGCAATCACAAATAAAATAAAAGATAAAAATATTTTGTTTAAAATTGCCATGAAATTAAATTTATCTTAAAAGATTTTAAATATAATCGCAAATTTAATATTTCAATACAAAATAAGGCAAGTTATGAAAAAAGATATTCATCCTAAATATGTTCCATGCAAAGTTACTTGTGTAACAAGTGGTAAAACAATAGAAGTTATGAGCAATAAAAGTGAGTTAAAAATCGATATTTCATCATTTTGTCATCCATTTTACACTGGGTCTGATAAAATTACAGATAGTGCAGGTAGAGTAGAGAAGTTTAAACAAAAATATAGCATGAAATAATTTTGCTTTATTTAATTGCTACTCCAATAGGTAATATTGCTGATATTACTATTAGAGCATTAGAAACTATAGAGATTTGTAATTATATTTTATGTGAAGATACTAGGGTCGCAAAAAAACTAATATCAATCCTTCATTCTAGAAATTTATTGAAAAATATAGATTTTATATATATTTCTTTACATTCTCACAATGAAGATTCTAGGGTAGAATCTCTAGATTCTAGTTTTTATCAAAATAATAATATTGCACTAATAAGCGATGCGGGCATGCCTTGCATTAGTGATCCTGGATACAAAATAGTAAAAAATATGCAAAAATATAATATCCCATATACCATAATTCCTGGTTGTAGTTCCGTGCTTAGTGCATTTGCATTAAGTGGTTTTGGTGATAAAAATTTTAAATTTATTGGATTTTTGCCACATAAAAAACAAGATAAAATATCATTATTTCACAAGATTCTTAGTGAAGATAATATCATTATATGTTTTGAATCGCCAAAGAGAATCTTAGATTCTATGCAAATATTAAATGATATAGAACAAAATAGAGAAATTTTTCTAGCAAAAGAAATCACAAAAACATTTGAAAAGTTTTATTTTGGAAGCATTAAAGATGTATTAGAAAAAATTAGGGTAGCAAATTTAAATGGTGAGTGGGTTATTGTAATAAATACAAGTTCTAATGATACAAAAAAGCAATATTTAGGCATAGAAGATATTATCTCACTTTCTATTCCACCTAAAATTAAAGCAAAAATATTATCAAAGCTAACAGGTAAAAATACTCAAGATTGTTATAATGAGATAATAAATCAAGGATAAAAAATGATAATCTATGGCAAACAAGTTTGCTTATATGTGCTAGAAAAACATAGTAGAATTATCAATGAAATATATTTTGGTAAAGAAATTGATAAAGCAATATTTAATAAATTTGCATCACTAAATAAACCGATTATAAAACCAGATTCTAAAAAAATCCAAAGTCTAGCAAAAGGTGGAAATCATCAAGGTTTTTTATTAGATGTTAATATTAGAGATGAATTTGACTTTAATTTTTTTAAAGGTTGTAGTAAAATTATAGTTCTTGTTGGTGTAACTGATGTAGGCAATATTGGCTCTATATTTCGCTCTGCACTTTCATTTGGAGTAGATGGGATAATAATTACAAATACATTTAATCAAAGTGGTGTTGCCCGCTCTAGCAGTGGGGCTTTTTTTGATATGCCATATATGGTTCATAAAGATCCTATGACTTTGATAAATGAATTAAAACATAGCAATTTTAAATTATTTGGTTCAAGTCCAAATGAATCTAAATCAAATAATAGCCATGATTTTAAATGGGCATTATTTTTAGGAAGTGAAGGTGAAGGTTTGCCAAATAAAATAATAAAAAAAATGGATAGTATTTTATCTATAAAAATGAATAATTTTAATTCTTTAAATGTTTCTGTAGCAGCAGGAATATTAATATATAGGATGGTTAATAATGCAATGTATTGAAAAGCTCAAACAAATCGGTTTGCATGAGGTAAATGCTAAAACAAAAATTGCTATAAAAAGATTAGATGATATTTTTGAATGTAGATTTGATAATATTGATAGGATTCGCCTCAAAGGTTTTTTATATATATTACAAAGAGAATATAAAATAGATATGAGTGAATGGCTTGAAAAATATGATGAATACCATAAACAACAAGAAGAATTAAATAAAGAAAATGAAGAGATAGAAGAAACTAAGCCAGATAATATAAATATTTCATTTATTGATACAACTATAGAAAATAAAACATACAAAAGACTTTTAATTGTATTTATAATACTGCTTATATTATTTATTGCATATTTTATCTACAATAACTCATCAAGTAAGAAAAGTGAAATTACAAACAAATATACTACTGAAAATCCTATAATAAAATCTACCCCTATAGAATCTAATACTACAATAGAATATGATCCCATAATAAAATCTAAAGATGAAGAGATAGTAGATTCTAATGCCACAATAATAAATGAAGAAAATGGCGATATAACACAAGAAGGTCAATCTATTGATAAAAATGACAATATTGATAATACATTTATAGATTCAAATAATAATATAAATACATTTGGAGTAGAAGAAGTGATAATTACTCCACAATCTCCATTATGGGTTGGTATTATTGATTTGCAAACTTATAAGAAAAAGCAAGTTTCAATTGCAGATGCATTTAGCATAAAACTAGATGATTCAAAGATTATAAGAACAGGGCATGGATATTTTGATATCAAATCTCCAACTTTAAATAAGAGTTATATTGGCGGCAATAGCAAATATTTTATTTATACTAGAGAGAGTGGATTTAAAGAAATAACAAAAGAAGAATTTTTAGAGTTTAATAGGGGACAAGAGTGGTAAGGTTTGTATTTATTGCTATATTGTGCGTTGTTTTAAATGCTAATAGCGATAATGTATTGCAAGAAAAGATTCAAAATATACTTGGTGAAAACTCATACAATAGAAATATAAAATTTATAAATAAATTATTTAGCAACCAAACAAATTTTTATAAAAATGGTGCATTAGATATTTATCAAGTTATTTTAACATTACAAAATAACGGCTTATTGCAGCTAAAATTTAAAAATCCACAAGAATTTAGTATGGTTTTTATAGCAGAAACAAGTCCCATATTTTTACTTAGAACAATCAATAGAAGTTTAGCTAGCATGGGGTATTCATATTGGACAACAAATGAAGCAAGTTATAAAGAAAATATAGCAAAAATAACTATTTCTCTTACTACAGAGCATATAGTAGATCCTATCGCATTACTAAATGAATTACAAAAAAATGGTTTTGTAAGCGTTGGTATTTTACGAGAAACAGATAATAAATGGGAATATAAACTATTAGTTAGGGATTCTAAGCTTCCAGATTCTAGATTTATTTCAAAAGGAAATAGCATATCAATAACAGAAGTTGTTGGTGAATATTGGCTTGAGTTAGGTTCATCCGATGGAAGATTACAGATTTCAACTAGAAATGGCAAGAGCTTTAATCCGGTTATTGTGTTTTTTGATAAAGATTTAAATATTTTAGAAGTTAAGAATCTAAGCAAAAGATCAAATGTAAATATTAATGTAGTAAATAATACAAAATTTATAAAAATAAAAGATTCTGTATCTTCTTTTAATATTAATAGTGGGATAGATGTAAGATTTAAATAAATATCAAAAAAGGGTGCATTATGTTTGATGAAATTGAGTTTGACAAAATCAAGCGGCTACCAAAATATGTTTTTGCTAGCATAAATGAAATAAAGCTTAAAATGAGACAAAATGGTGAAGATGTTATAGATTTTAGTATGGGAAATCCAGATGGTCCAACTCCAAACCATATAATAGATAAGCTATGCCAAGCAGCAAAAAAAGAAAAAAATCATGGGTATTCAGTAAGCAAGGGAATCTACAAGCTTAGATTATCTATTGTTAATTGGTATAAAAGAAAATATGGTGTAAATTTAGATCCAAATACTGAAGTATGTGTAACTATGGGCTCAAAAGAAGGATATGTCCATTTAGTGCAAGCCATCACAAATCCTGGTGATAATGCAATAGTTTGTTCTCCAGCATATCCTATACATTATTATGCTTTTATATTAAATGGTGCAAATGTAATAAATATTCCAATTAAATGGGATGATGAAATGCTACTAGATTATCAATCTTATTTTAATGATTTGCAAAAAGCACTAAAAAGCGCATTTCCTAAACCAAAATTTGTTGTTGTAAATTTCCCTCACAATCCAACTACTGCAGTTGTAAATAAGGATTTTTATGAGAAATTAGTTAGCATTGCAAAAAAAGAAAGATTCTATATTATTAGCGATATTGCGTATGCAGAATTATGTTTTGGAGATTTTAAAACTCCTAGCATTTTTGAAGTAGATGGCGCAAAAGATGTAGCAGTAGAAACATACACACTATCTAAAACATATAATATGGCAGGTTGGCGAGTAGGATTTGTTGTCGGAAATAAAAAAATGGTAGAAGCCTTGCAAAAAATAAAAAGCTGGATTGATTATGGCATGCACACACCTACACAAATAGCTGCCACAATAGCATTAGATGGTCCTCAAGATTGTATTGTTGATATAAGAAATAAATATGAAAATAGAATGCAAGTTTTAATAGATAGTTTCAAAGGAACAGGATTTGATATAAAAAAACCAAAAGCAAGCATGTTTATTTGGGCTGGGATTCCAGAGCAATATAAACATTTAGGCAGTCTAGAGTTTTGCAAAGAGATATTACAAGAAGCAAAGGTTGCTTTTAGTCCTGGGGTCGGTTTTGGAGAAAATGGCGAAGGTTATGTAAGAATCGCACTCATAGAAAATGAAAAACGAATAAGACAGGCAGCAAGAAATATAAAACAATATTTAAAAAATAAAAAATAAAGGTATTTTTTGAAAAATATTAATATTGGAATTATTGGTGTTGGCGTAGTTGGAAGTGCCACTGTATTATTATTAGAACAAAATAAAGATATTATATCAGCTCGTGCAGGTGCAAATCTAATAGTCAAAAAAGGTGTAGTGCGCGATATGAGCAAAACAGATAAAAATATCAAGATTCCACTTAGTAATGATATAAATGATATTTTGGAAGATGATGATATTGATGTAGTTGTTGAGCTGATGGGTGGAGTTGATGTTGCATTTGAAGTAGCAAAAAAAGCCCTAAGTAAAAAGAAAGCTTTTGTGACTGCAAATAAAGCAATGCTTGCATATCATAGATATGATTTACAAAAAATTGCATTAGATACGCCAATTGGATTTGAGGCAAGTGTTGCTGGTGGGATTCCAATAATAAAGGCTTTAAGGGATGGACTTAGCGCAAATCATATCACAAGTATTCGTGGAATCCTAAATGGCACTTGCAATTACATCCTCACAAAAATGACAAATCAAGATATAAGTTTTAATGAATGTCTAAAAGAAGCAAAAGAATTAGGCTATGCAGAATCTAATCCAGAACTTGATATAAATGGCATGGATTCTGCACATAAACTTTTAATACTTGCATCAATTGCATATGGTGTAAATGCAATGCCACAAGATATTTTGATTGAAGGTATTAGTGATATAAATCAAGATGATATATTTTTTGCAAATGAATTTGGATATACAATAAAATTATTGGCTATTGCCAAAAAGATAGGTAATGAAGTAGAACTTAGAGTGCATCTTGCGATGATTAACAAAGATGAAATGATAAGCAAAATTTCAGGTGTTATGAATGGTGTAAGTGTAATTGGTGATAAAGTTGGAGAAACTATGTATTATGGTGCTGGAGCAGGTGGAAATGCAACAGCAAGCTCTGTTGTATCGGATTTAATAGAAATAGCTAGAGATTCTTATTCACCTATGCTTGGATTTAAGCAACCACTTGAGAGTGGATTAAAAATAAAGCCAATATCTAAAATTGAAAGTAGATATTATATAAGAATTAATGTCTTAGATAAAGCTGGCGTATTATCTAAAATCACATCTATTTTAGGAGATAATGGAATCTCAATAAAAATACTTTTACAAAAAACTTCAAATAATGGCATAGCTACATTGCTATTATCAACACATAAAAGCAATGAATTAAGTATTCAAAAAGCTATATCAAACTTATGTAAGCTAGATATTATACATGATAAACCATATATGATTAGAATTGAAGAATAATAAACTTAGTAGCAGACAAAAAGGCAATATTGCAGAAAATAGAGCAAAAGAATATTTGCTAGATAATGGATTTGAGATTATTACATCAAATTATTATACTCCATATGGTGAAATTGATATTATTGCTACTAAAGATAATATTTATCATTTTATAGAAGTAAAAAGTGGAGATAAGATTGAGCCATTGTTAAATATCACACAAAAGAAATTAGAGAGAATCTACAAATCTATAGATATATATTTAAGTAAAAACAATATTGATGTTATATATAGTGTAGATGTAATTAGGATATGTAGAGATAAAATAGATTTTTTTAGCAATGTTAGTTATGGTTGAAATATTTTATTTTAAATTTATGCTAGAATATGCCCTTAGTAATTTTAAATTTAATTAGGAGAATTAAAAATGAGTAAATATATAGAATTAAACAATGATAATTTTGAGAGTATCACGAATAATGGTGTATCTTTAGTAGATTTTTGGGCTCCTTGGTGCGGTCCTTGTAAAATGCTTAATCCTATAATCGAAAAATTAGTAGATGAGTTTGAAGGAAAAGCAAATATTTGCAAGGTAAATACTGATGAAGAAAATGATTTAGCATCAAAATTTGGCATAAGAAGTGTTCCTACAATAATCTTTATGAAAAATGGTGAAGTTGTTGCACAAATGATAGGTGTTACTTCAGAGCAAGTTTTAAGGGATAAAATAAATTCTTTATTGTAATAGTTAAATTATCCTTTGAGATTTTCATTTCTTTTACCATTTTTTGCTGTTTTATTCTTAGCAGCATCATTTTTTTATTTTCAATGGACTTTTAGTAAATTTAAGTTTATTGATTTTCAAAATAGTGTGTTATATGGTAAAGACTATATATTCTCACCTTTAAATGATGAATATATAGTAATTTTTTATAATTCTAAATCAAGCAATATATTTGATATAATAAAGAAAATACCAAATGAGTATAATCTTGAAATTTTAGCTATTGATTTTTATCAAGATACAAATAAAGATATAAAAGACAATATCATTCCACTTAGTGCTGGAATGAATACATTATTAAAATTATCTAATAATTTTCATATAACAAATTTACCATCATATTTTTTGATAAAGAAAAAGAGTTCTTTTAAGTTTATTCAAATAAGCAAGGTAGTAAAGTTTTAGTTTTGATAAATATAAAAAAGGTGAATAATGATTAATTTAGCAATTATTGGCGGTGGTCCTGCTGGTCTATCTGCTGGCTTATATGCAACTAGAGGCGGAATAAAAGATGTAGTATTATTTGAACGTGGAATGCCTGGAGGACAAATTACAAGTAGTAGTGAAATAGAAAATTACCCTGGTGTAAAAGATGTTATGAGCGGTATTGATTTTATGCAACCATGGCAGGAACAATGTTTTCGATTTGGTTTAGTTCATAATATGAATGAAGTTCAAATGGTATCAAAAAATACTAATCATTTTGACATTAAATTAAGCGATGGAAGCACAATCCAATCAAAAGCTGTAATATTATGCACAGGCGGAAGACCAAAAAGAGCAAATATAAAAGGTGAAGATGAATTTATAGGAAGAGGAGTTAGCACTTGTGCTACTTGTGATGGATTCTTTTATAAAAACAAAGAAGTTGCTGTTCTTGGTGGTGGAGATACGGCACTTGAAGAGGCAATTTATCTTACTAGAATGTGTAGCAAAGTATATTTAATCCATAGAAGAAATGAATTTAGAGCAGTTCCTATTACAGTTGAACATGTAAAAAAGAATCCAAAAATTGAAATATTAACTTCAGTAATTGTAGAAGAAATATATGGAGATAACAGCGGAGTTACAGGAATAAGGATAAATAACTTAGAAACAAATGAAAAAAGAGAATTAAATATTCCTGGAATTTTTGTATTTGTTGGATATGATGTAAATACTGGAATCTTAAAGCAAGATGATGGAAGTATGCTTTGTAAGATTAATGAAATGGGACAGGTTGTAGTAGATCTAAAAATGAAAACATCAGTAGAAGGATTATTTGCAGCAGGTGATATAAGAGAAGCATCTCTAAAACAAGTAGTTATTGCAGCTGGTGATGGTGCTACAGCAGCATTAAGTGCGATAGAATATTTACAATCTATAGGATAATTTTAAATCTCAAGGTATAAAAATGTTAGGTATTGGAATCTTTGGGGCGACAGGAAGAATTGGTAAGTTATTAATAGAAGCATTACAAAAAGATAAAGAAGCAAATTTATCTTGTGTATATGTAAGAAATGAACTTCAATATTCCATACCGCAAGGTGTTTTGGTAACAAATGATATTAGCGTATTTTTAGAATCTAGTGATTTAATCATTGATTTTTCTTCTCCAGAAGCAACAAAATTACTACTTGATATGGCTATTGATAAAGTTCAAAGACCAATTGTTATTGGAACTACTGGATTAGATAAAATGCAGCAAGATTTAATGATTGTTGCATCACAAAAAATGCCAATATTGTATGCATCAAATATGTCAAAAGGTATCGTTGTCCTAAATAAATTAGCACAAATAGTATCAAGCACTCTAAAAGATAGTGATATAGAAATAGTAGAAATCCATCATAGAGAAAAGAAAGATTCTCCATCTGGAACAGCTTTGAGACTTGCTAAGAGTTGTGCAGAAGCAAGAGATTTAGATATCAACAAAGTTAGGATAAGCGGTAGGGATGGAATGATTGGAAAAAGAAGTAAAGATGAAATTGCTGTTATGGCTCTTCGTGGTGGAGATGTTGTAGGTCGTCATAGTGTAGGATTCTATCTTGATGGAGAATATATAGAATTAATACATAATGCTACAAGTAGAATGACATTTGCAAATGGGGCAATAGATGTTGGTAAATGGTTGATTAAACAAAAAAATGGTTTTTATAGCATAGAAGATGCATTAAGGTTTTAATATGGATTCACTTAATGAAAAATGTGCTGTTGTAGGTGTTTTTAACTCAAATCGGTCAGCAACTTTGTGTTATTATTCATTATTTGCAATGCAACATAGAGGGCAAGAATCAAGTGGTATCTCAACTTCTAATGGTTGTAATATCATCACTCAAAAAGGTGAAGGATTGGTTACTAATGTATTTAGTGATGGATTACAAAAATTAGTAGGAAATATAAGCATAGGACACAATAGATATTCTACCGCTGGTGAAGATTCTAAATGTGATGTGCAGCCAATTTTTGCTAGATATTCACTAGGACAAATTGCAGTAGCCCACAATGGGAATCTAGTAAATACAAAAGAGGTAAGAGACAAATTGATATCTAAAGGTGCAATTTTCCAAAGTCACTTAGATACAGAGAATCTAATACATCTAATAGCCCAAAGTAAAGCAGAAAAATTACAAGATAGGATTATTGAGGCATTATCTCATATAAGTGGTGCATATTCATTTGTCATTTTAAGTAGAGGAAAATTATTTGCAATAAGAGATCAATATGGATTTAGACCGTTTTCTTTGGGTGAAGTAAAAAATGAAGATGGCACAAAAGGATATGTTGTAGCTAGTGAAACTTGTGCTTTTGATTTGATAGATGCAAAATATATTCGCGATATAAATCCAGGTGAAATGCTTATTTTTAGTCTAAAAGATGATAATGCAACTTTTGAGAGTGTGCAGATTTTCCCTCCAAAACCAAAAAAATGTATATTTGAGTTTGTGTATTTTTCACGCCCAGATAGCTTTGTATTTAACAAATGCGTTTATGAGGTTAGAAAAAATATGGGAATTGAGCTTGCAAAAGAATGTAAAATTAAGGCTGATTTAGTGATACCAGTGCCAGATAGCGGAGTAATATCTGCTATTGGGTATTCACAAGAAAGCAAGATTCCATTTGAATTAGGAATCGTTAGAAATCACTATATTGGTAGGACATTTATTGAGCCTACGCAATCAAATAGAGAATTAAAAGTTAGGTTAAAATTAAATCCTATAAAAGAAATAATTAAAGATAAAGAAATAATAGTAATTGATGATAGCATTGTTCGTGGCACTACAAGCAAGCAAATTATAAAAATCTTAAGAAAAGCAGGTGCAAAAAAAATACATTTAGTTGTTGCTTCACCTCAAACAATATCGCCTTGTTATTATGGAGTTGATACACCAGATGAATCTCATTTAATATCAGCGACAAAAAGTATAGAGGAAGTGCGAGATTTTATCAATGCAGATTCTTTGCATTTTCTATCATTAGATGGCTTGTATAAGAGTATTGGCTATGAAGCAAATAATGGAGAAAGTTACTGCAAAGCTTGTTTTGATAGACAATATATCATATAAATATGGATATATTAGATAAAGAAAATATGAAGCAAATACTCACTATTGGAAGGTATTTTAAATCAAGATATAGACAAATGGTAAGAAAAGTGCCTATATCTTTGCAGGGTTTTACATGTCCAAATATTGATGGCAGTGTTGCAAAAGGTGGTTGCACCTATTGCAAAAATGAGACATTTTCACCATCTTTACTCTCACTTGAAAAATCAAATATAAATATGAATTTCAATCTTACTTATAATCCAATATTAGATAAGCAGGTAGAGACGCTTAAATCGCAATTTTATAACTATTCTAAATCACATAATGATAAATTTGGCACAAATAAATATATGTTATATTTTCAATCTTTTAGTAATACTTATGCTCCATATGATACATTAGAAACTCTATACAATGAGGGCTTAAAATTACCAAATGTGGTTGGTTTATCAATAGGGACTAGAACGGATTGCATAGAAGATAGAATCTTGGAATTACTTGGCAATTATGTAAAAAATAAAAAAGAAATTTGGCTTGAATATGGCATACAATCAATTTTTGATTCTACGCTTAGATTAATAAATAGAGGACATGGGATAGCTGGTGCAAAAGAATTGGTGCAAAAAACTAGAAAATATGGCATAAAAGTGTGTATTCATTTGATATATGGATTACCAAAAGAAAATAATGAAATGATGATTGCATCACTAAAAGAAGTCTTAAGCTGGGGAATTGATGGAATAAAAATCCATCCACTTTATATAGTAAAAGATACTGCAATAGAGAAAATGTATAATGCTAATAAATACGAGCCAATTTCACTGGAAAATTATGCAGATTTGATAGTGCAATCATTAAAATTAATTCCGCATAATGTAGTAGTGCAAAGAATTTCTGCTGGTGCTCATGATGATAGTCTTGTTGCCCCAAAATGGTGTTTTGATAAAAATATACAAATGAGATATATTAGAGATAGATTATTAGAAAATGGAATAGCATATTGAGATTCTATGCAATTAGTGATGAGATTCTAACACCAGCTACAAAATTGCCAAATATGCTAGAATTGGCAATAGAAGGCGGTTGTAAAATATTTCAATTTAGAAACAAGAGTGCAAAAGATAGTGATATTTCTACATTATGCTTAGAATTAAATGATATATGTAAAAAGAATAAAGTAGATTTTATTTTAAATGATAGAGTGGAATTAGCTATAAAATTAAATATAAATGGGATTCATATAGGTAAAGATGATGAAAATATAAGCTTTGAGGTTTTAAGAAAAAATTTTAGTGGAATTATTGGAATCTCTTGTTATGGAGATATAAATAGGGCGCTTAGATACCAGAATCTTGGTGCTAATTATGTTGCATTTGGAAGTATTTTTCAAAGCAAAACAAAGCAAAATGCAAAGGTTGTAAATATTGATATATTAAATCAAGCAAAAGAAATGATAAATATACCAATATGTGCTATTGGTGGCATAAATACTAGAAACATAGCTAAATTTCAAAATACTAAATTAGATTCTAATGATATGATTGCAATGATTAATTCTATTTGGATAGGTGATATAAAATCAAATCTAAAAGAATTACAAAATAAATTAGCAGAATCTTAAAAAATTATTTATTTTGACTTTCCTTTTTCAACTCATCTACTAATAATTGAAATGGTGAAAAAATCCTTTTTAATATATTTACTGGTGCTTTAGCTGTATCTTCAAGAAGAGAGAGTTCTGTTTTTGGATCATCTATCTTTCCTGTTACAGCAACTTCAGTTGTAATCTTTCCATCATCTCCAAGTAATAAATATCCAAATATTGGAATCTTATTTAAAATAGAGCTTAAGCTCTTCATCGTAGATATGCTTAATTGCAAATTTATATCTTCTTGCACCAAATCTATCACACCTGCACCTTCTATATCAACAGAGCTTCCATTTATTGCAATTTTTTCTAACGCAATAAATTCACTATTTATACCAATCCTAATTTTTGCATTATCAATTTCATATCCACTTGTGCTAAAACCAGGTAATTTAAACACAACAAGTGATGGTATAGCATCTATCAAAGTCAATATATTTTGCAGTGATGCCATATTTGTTACACTTGTATTAGACATAGTTGCATCACCTAAAAACTTACCATCTTTGTAGATTCCAATAAGCCCAAATGTGCCGCCTTTAACGATTTCTTTGTGAAATATTTTATTTATAAATTCATCATCAAAATTACTTGCTCTAATTTCAATTGTTTTATTATCCAATTTTAAATTTGCTACACCATTTTTATTTCTAGCATTGCTTACAAAGCCATTTTTTGTAGTTTGCAAAGCTCCTTGATTGATATCAAATTCATATTTAAATAGTTTAAGCAAGGTATTGCTAGCATTTATGGTTATTTTTGTTGGTTCTTTATCATCTTGACTTATTTGATTTTCATCTCTCATATTTGCAAATAATGGAATCTTAGATTCTAGCATTTCATCTAGATCAACTAATACATTATTTCCATTAATCAATATATCACCGCTTGTTAAATTTATAGTGGCATTCAATCTATTAGATGAATCTTGTAATAATAAATTTCCATTATTCAATGCACCGCTTATAGCAAGTGATTGAATCTTATTTCCATCTAAACCATACACAGGATAATTAAGCTTATATAAATTTGCATTCATAGTCATATCATTTGCATTTTTTATCATCAAATTTATATTTCCACTTTTTAAATCCAATATTTGAAGTATAGGTGCATAAGGAAGCAGCTTGCTAATGTCATTAATATTTACTTTTATAAAATCACTAATCTCTACACTAGCATTATGATCCTCAAAATCTACAAAAATATCATCTTTTGAGAAGTCTATTTTTGTTTTGATTGCTTTATTTGCAAAATCTACTAGATTGCTATTATTTTTATTGATATTAAAATATGTAGGCACAGCAACCAAATCTATTTGTTTTATATCGGTATCAATCACTAAATCAACTTTTGAATCTAATATATCTTTAAATTGCACATATGTATTTGCAGCAGCTACAATATTGTCTTTTATATATAAATCTGCTTGTTTTATAAACAATTCTACTCCGCTTATACCTATAGTAGAATCTATAATTTTAAAAAATCCGCTTGTAGCTACTTTTGTTTCTAATTTTTTTGTTGGTAATAATATATCAAGATTGATATAACCATCCACATATCCGCTTTTTTGACTAACTGGTAAATTAATATCATAATAGCTTAGTATTCCAAGTATCCTAGAATCTAATATTGCCTGTTTTGATTGGATATTTAATTTTAGTAATGTTTGTTTATGTAAAAATTTTGACAGCTCTACAATTCCACTATCTGCTACCACCCCACCATATGATGCATCTTTGACTTTAAATAATAATTTACCCTCATCAAATAATACTTCAACCTTATTTGCCATAATTGGTAACAATGAAGAATCCAACTTCAATGATACATTTTCAACTATACCACTTGCATACAAATTATCAACTATATCTTTTTGAATATTTTTTGATTTTAAATTATTTATGACTATATATGCAAAATCAACCTTAACTTTATCATAATAAGATCTTTCATACATCCAATCATAAACATCTAAATCAAACTCTTTTATATATGGAGCAAGAACAGATATAGAATCTAAATTTGTAGTATCTAATACAACATTTAAGTGGGTGAAATCTGTCTGTCCTATTATATTTATGATATTATCATCTCTTTTGTTTATATATGAAGATAAATCAAAAGCAAAAACACCATCACTTTTATAATATAAAATACTTCCTTTTACATCTATATTTTGCTGTTTTATTTTCAATGTATCTATATCAAGAAATATATCACCATCACTATCTCTTAATTCAAATACAGCCAATGCTTGAGGAACATTTATTTTATATTGCTTTCCATCAAAATAAATTGATGAACTATCATTTGCATACTGAATATTTGGTATATTTAATCGTTCAAAAAATGATACAAGCCAAATAGCCCTTCTTACACCTATTTCAATATCTTCTATACTTATAGGCTCTGAATCTTTTGACCTTGAGATTCCACTAATATCAATATTATCAATATCTAAGATGAGTTTTTCGTTTAATTTTAGATATAATCCATCGACTTTAATTCCTGCAAATGAAAGGCTATTTATTCTAAGGCCATCGCTTAGGGTTTTAAAAATTAATATAAAAAGTAGAATAATAATGAGTAGAAATGCTATTTTGTTATATGTTTTTCTTAATGTAGTTTTATTTTTTTTCATATCTATTTTCTATTATTTAAGTTTAACTTCATCATATCCAAGTGTAATCAATATACCAAAAGGTAGTATTACATCAATTATAACACATTTACAAAAAAATAATTTAGATATAAATAGATTAGATTCTATATTGCTTAATTTTTTTGGTAGCCCACAAAGTGGTTGGATAGAAATACACCCAACAAATAATATTACTTATGAAACATCAAAGGGTGATTTTTTATATCAGCTTACAAACTCAAAAGCTGCATTAAAAGAAATTACATTAATTCCTGGTGAAACAATGTATTTTTTTATAGAAAATATCAGCTCTACACTTGGATTAGATAAAAAAGAATTATGGGAAGCATATCAAGAATATACATCTTATCCAGATGGTGTAATACTTCCAAATACTTACAAAGTGCCTCTTGATATTGGTCCTAGATATTTGATGAGTTATCTAATAGAACAATCAATGAAAGAACATAAAAGAAATGCAATCAAGATTCTAGGAAGATATGATGAAAAACAATGGTTTAATTATATAACTATTGCTTCAATTATCCAAAAAGAAGCCGCAAGCAAAGAAGAAATGCCACTAATAGCTGCCGTGATATATAATAGATTAAAAATAAAAATGCCACTTCAAATGGATGGCTCGCTAAATTATGGAGAATATTCTCATCAAAAAGTTACACCGCATCGAATTAGAAATGATAAAAGTGTTTATAATACTTATAAAAACTATGGGATTCCACCATATCCAGTTGGAAGTGCTAGTATGGATGCAATCATAGCTACGATAAAACCAGCTGATGTTGATTATTTGTTTTTTGTGAAAAACGCATCTGGAGGGCATAGTTTCTCTAACAACTACAAAACTCATATAGATAATATCAATCAATAAAAAAATTATTTATAGAATCTTTAAATGTAGAAATGTTACAGATAAAATCAAAATAATTAAAAGAGTTTATTAAATTATTGCAAATTATTTAATAGTAACTAAAATTTAGAAGTATAATTTATTTTAATAGATTAACAAAAAAGGAGTTTGTATGAGTAGTTTAATAGCACCGCCTAATGTCCCTGTATGGGTTGATTATAATAGATGCAAAGGTTGTGATATTTGTGTAGAGGTTTGTCCAAGTGGAACACTTGCTATGAAATCTAATAAATCTTATGTAAGTGGAAAGATTATAGAAGTGATTAATCCTAATAATTGCATAGGTTGTAATAATTGTGAATTATCTTGTCCAGATTTTGCAATCCATGTAGCAAGTAAAAGTGAGTTTAAATTTGCCAAACTTACACAAGAGTCAAAAGAACTTGCAGAAAAAATAAAAAATAATAATTATATGATGTTATAAGAGTGAGGGAGTTTTAATATGAGAGATATTATTTCAGAGGGAAATGAGTTAGTAGCATTAGCTGCTATTGATGCTGGATGTAAATTTTTTGGTGGATATCCAATCACTCCATCTAGTGAAATAGCTCATAATATGAGTGTTTTACTGCCAAAAAATGATGGTGTTTTTATACAAATGGAAGATGAAATAGCTGGTATTTCTGTTGCAATTGGAGCATCAATGGGTGGAGCAAAGTCTCTTACTGCAAGCTCTGGTCCTGGAATCTCCCTTAAAGCCGAGCAAATAGGATATGCTTTTATGGCAGAGATTCCACTTGTTATTGTTGATGTTATGCGTGGTGGTCCATCAACTGGTCTTCCAACAAGAGTATCACAAGGTGATATAAATCAAGTAAAATCACCAACTCATGGGGATTATTGTTCTATTGCATTATGTCCAGGTAATTTAAGCGAGGCTTATACACAGACAATAAAAGCTTTTAATTTAGCAGAAGAGCTTATGACTCCTGTTTTTTTATTGCTTGATGAAACTCTAGGACACATGCAAGGTAGGGCTTCATTACCAGAGATTGAAGATGTAAAAAAGACAATAAAAAATAGAAGACAATTTCAAGGAGATCCAAAAGATTATCAACCATACAAAGTAGGAAATGATGAAAGTGCTATATTAAATCCATTTTTTAGTGGATATAAATATCATATCACAGGACTTACACATGGATATAGTGGATTCCCAACAGAAGATGAAAAACTAAGCACAGAGCTAATAAATAGATTATTTAACAAGATTGAATCAAAATCATCTATTATTGAAGGATACGAAGAGTATATGATAGAAGATGCAGAGATTCTAATCATTGCCTATGGCTCTGTATCATTAAGTGCAAAAGAAGCAATAAAAGAGCTAAGAAACAATGGAATAAAAGCAGGACTTTTTAGACCAATTACACTTTGGCCATCACCAGAACAAAAGCTAGCTGCCTTAGGAAAGAGATTTGATAAAATCCTGGTAGCAGAGCTAAATTTGGGGCAATATGTAAGAGAAATTGAGCGAGTTATGAAAAAGGATATTAAATTCTTTGGTAAAGCAAATGGTAGAGCTATCTCTCCAAATGAAATTATAAATGAAGTAAAAGGGTTATAACATGGCATACAATTATGATACATATTTAAGAATGGATAAAATGCCTACACTATGGTGCTGGGGTTGTGGTGATGGAGTAATTTTAAAAACTGTTATTAGAGCTATAGAAAAAATAGGCTGGGATATGAATGATGTTTGTGTAGTTAGTGGTATTGGTTGTAGTGGAAGATTCTCTTCATACTTAAATTGTAATACTGTTCATACTACTCATGGTAGGACACTAGCTTATGCTACAGGCATAAAGCTAACAAATCCAAAAAAACATATAATTGTTATCTCTGGTGATGGTGATGGCATGGCAATAGGTGGAAATCACACAATACATGCTTGTAGAAGAAATATAGATATAAAATTTATATTAGTAAATAATTTTATTTATGGATTAACAAATTCTCAAACTTCACCTACTACACCTAGAGGTTTTTGGACTGTTACTGCACAATATGGGAATATTGATTATAGCTTTGACCCTTGCAAGCTTGCTGATGCAGCAGGTGCTACATTTGTAGCTAGGGGTAGTGTTACAAAGCCACAAAAATTAGAAAATTTACTTATATCTGGATTTAAACATGAAGGATTTAGCTTTTTTGATATTCATAGTAATTGTCATGTAAATCTTGGCAGAAAAAATAAAATGCTAGAGGCTACAGATATGCTTAATTGGATAGATGGAAGATTAGTAAATAAATCAGAATATGATAAATTAAGTGATGAAGAAAAAGAAAATAAATTTGTAACTGGAATCTTAAAACAAGATACAACAAAAGAAGAATACTGCAATGCTTATTTTAATAAAGTAGTTGCAAAAGCTAAAGGAGGCAAATAATGACAGAGCTTCGCTTTACAGGTGTAGGAGGGCAGGGTGTATTGCTTGCTGGGGAGATTCTAGCAGAAGCAAAGATTAGAGATAATGGTTATGGGGTAAAAGCTGCTACTTACACAAGTCAAGTGCGTGGCGGACCTACAAAAGTTGATATCATACTTGATGATAATGAAATATTATATCCATATGCACAAAGTGTAGGTTTTATGCTATCTACTGCACAAATTAGTTATGATCAATTCAAAGTTGATTTAAGAGATGGTTCTATTGTTGTAGTTGAATCAAATCTAGTAAAGCCATCTATGGAAGATTTAAAGAAATACAAGATTTATTCTATTCCAATTATTACAATAGCAAAAGATGAGGTGGGCAATGCCGTCACACAATCAGTCGTAGCACTTGCGATCACCATAACACTTACAAAATGTGTTGATAGAGATATAGTGTTTGATACTATGCTCTCAAAAGTCCCTGCAAAAGTTGCCGAATTAAATAAAAAAGCTTTTGAACTTGGTGAAAAATACGCACTAGAAGCACTAAAACAATAATATCTTTGAATACTAGAATCTTTAAAAGATTCTAGTTTCTACCACCATATTTTTGTATTAAAAAATCCACTATGATTAATCATTCTATCACCATATATTCCTAAATAATTCAGCTCCAAAGCTATGATATCATTTAGTTGATATGTTGTCCCTATTGATGTATAGGCACTTATTCGGTTTTCATATATATTTATTTTATATCCATTAGATGTATTTAGTGTAGCTTTTGGATATGGTGTAATTAATGTTTTTGCTCCAAGTAAAAAATGAAATTTAAAATATTTCAATGCTAATTCATAATTGCCATTTATATCAAGATATGCGAGATTTAGTAAGTTTTTAGCATAACTTTCACCAAGTCTATCTAAGCTTGAATTTATCATTGCACTATAGTCAAATCCACCTTCTACGCCAATTTTATTCATATAAAAATGCCATTTTTTACCAAATGCAAAATTTATACTTGGGGCAAAAGTCGTAGGTTTTAGTGTTTCATAATTTATATTATTAAAATATCCTTTTAGATTATTTATATAATAGAATGCCTCTAATCTAGTAGAAATATATAGATTATAATTAAAATTATATTTATAGTGGAATCCTAAAAGTGCTGAATAACTCGTATTTTTTAGCTGTATTAAATTGCTACTTTTACTTTCTATTCCACCATAGGTAAAACCAAAATGAATTCCTGCTAAATTATTATTTATTGCTGCATTATATCCACCTACAAAGCCATAGTTTAATCCATTATATCCACCACCACCATTTATGCTTTGATATGATACAAGTGGCAAGAAAAACATATAATTAGTAGAATCTTTCTTATCATTTGTAATTTCAGATTCTATATTTCTACTAAGTGCTCTCCTTCTATCACTTCTTGCATTTATATTGTTTATTGTTGTTGTATTTTTATTTTCATTTGTAAAAGTTTTTGAATTATTTATAATATTATTTATGATTGTTTTATAGGTATTCATAGATAATAATGCAGATTTATATATAGTATTTATACTAGCGTATTCATCATCATTTATGTTTATACTAAAATCACCACCATTAGTTTTTATAGAAAAAAGTCCATTATTATAAGTAGTAAGAAATGGGATTACATCTTTGCCATTATTTTTAAGAGCACAATTTTTGACATCATTATTTCCACTACTGCCATTATTTCCACCATTTCCATCACAATCTAAAAATATATATTTGCTATTATAGTTTTGTCCTAGTTCAAATCCATCACCAAAGCTAAGTATGATTTTGCCATCATTAGCCATAGTTAGTTTTCCATCATTACTACCACTTATTAAAATATGTGAATTACGAATCGATTCCTCATAGCTTGTCAAATCTCCTTTGGTATTATTAAAAGCATTTGCATCTTGATTGATTTTTAGATGAAAGACATGTATTGTTATGCTTGCACCACTAAGTGCAAAATTACCATTTGAACCACTTTTTATATATCTATAATTATATATATTTGTATTACCACCACCATTATGACTTGTCCAAAATGTATATGTATTACCAAAGTTTATAAAGTTATAAACCCCCCCCCAGATTCTACATAGATACTAGTGCCTGTATTTGTAAAAGTAGCGTAGTTTGTGAGTGTATTATATTGTGTTGTTATTTTGACTTCATTAGATATTATACCTTCTAATGTCAAATCTGTAGCACTTATTATCCCCATATTCAAGATAACAAAAGCAGCCCCTCTAGCAATATTTTTCATTTCTTGCTTCCCTCCTAGTGTTTTGATTTATTATATTATAAATCCCTAATATTTTATAAAAGAATCTTTAGAATCTAAAATCCAATAAAAATACAATTTTTACATTTTTTTAAAAATACATATTCAAATTAAAAAAAGTTAGATATACTTCCAAATGTTTTTTACAAAAAAAATTATTAGGAGAATTACTATAGTTAAGCTAAATAATATAAATAAAATTTATCCAAATGGATTTCATGCTCTAAAAAATATAAATCTTGAAGTTCAAAATGGTGATATTTTTGGCGTGATAGGATTTAGTGGTGCTGGAAAATCTACGCTAATTAGGATTATAAATCTACTAGAACATCCTACAAGTGGAGAAGTCTTAGTAAATGGTAGAGATTTAAGCAAGCTAAAATATAATGATTTATGTCTAGCACGACAAAAAATAGGTATGATATTTCAACATTTTAATTTACTTAGTGCAAGAAATGTATTTGGAAATGTCGCATTTGCATTAGAAATCGCAAAATGGGATAAAAGGAAGATAAAAGACAGAGTATTAGAATTATTAGAATTAGTAGGGCTAAGTGATAAAGCAAATTATTATCCTAGTGAGCTTTCAGGCGGACAAAAGCAAAGAGTAGCTATTGCTAGAGCATTAGCAAATCACCCTGATTTATTATTATGTGATGAGGCTACAAGTGCGCTTGATACAAAGACTACAAAATCTATTTTACATTTATTAAAAGACATTCAAGCAAAGCTTGGGCTTAGTGTGATACTAATCACGCATCAAATTGAAGTTGTAAAAGAAGTATGCAATAAGATGTGTGTAGTGAGTAATGGTGAAATAGTGGAGAGTGGGGAAGTTCAAGAGATATTTATAAATCCAAAAGAAGCTATCACAAAAGAGCTTATATCATTTTTACCACCTACTAGTGATGAACAAATTGTAGATTTGTTAAATGATAAAAGTAATGTATATAAGATTCTATTTACTGGACCAAATGCTTCATCGCCACTTATTAGCAAAATGGTAAAAAAATTTAATATTGATGTAAATATTTTATCAGGAAGTATTGAGGAGATTAGAAGTGAGGAAGTAGGGCATTTGGTGCTGAAATTTTTAGGAAATGATGTAATCATAAATGAAAGTTTAAATTGGCTAAAAAACCAAGGAGTAACAATTCAATATTTAAGTGGAGATGAAAATGATAATATTTAATACTATTTGGCAACATTTGCTAGATACTTTATATATGGTTGGAAGCTCTTGCATTCTTGCTATTATTTTTGGATTGCCACTTGGAGTTTTTCTATGTATTACTAAGAAAAAATCCATTATGCCAATGCCACTTACAAACAAGATTCTAGGTAGTATTGTAAATATTGTTCGTTCATTTCCATTTATTATTTTAATTATTTTACTTTTACCACTATCTAGAATCATTGTAGGCACTAGTGTAGGAAGCACAACTGCCATCATCCCGCTTACAATATCTGCTATTCCTTTTATTGCAAGATTATTTGAGGGGGCATTTGATGAAGTTGATAAGGGATTGATTGAAGCTACAAAGAGTATGGGTGCAAAAAAAATAACGATTGTAAAAATGATGATTTTTGAATCCATGCCTTCTTTGGTCAATGCAATCACTATAACAATAATAAGCCTTATTGGCTATTCTGCTATGGCTGGTGCTGTTGGTGCTGGTGGGCTTGGGGATTTGGCAATTAGGATAGGATATCAAACATACCGCCCTGATATACTGATGTATTCAGTAATTACGATAATTGTACTTGTGCAAATTATCCAAAGTGGCGGTGATTTAATCGTAAAAATATTAAGGAGACATAGATGATAAAAAATATTTTTCTTACAATTATTTGTATTGCTGTTTTTAGTAATGCAAAAGATATAACAATAAAAGTAGGAGCTACACCAGTTCCAGCGGCAGAGATTTTGGAGTTTGCAAAACCGATATTAAAAAAACAAGGTATTGATTTGGTAGTGCAAAGCTTTACTGATTATATTACACCAGATATTGCATTAAATGATGGTAGTAGCGATGCAAATATGTATCAACATAAGCCATTTTTAGAGCAAATGAATAAAGATAGAGGATTTGATTTGGTTGCTTTAAAGCCAATATACATCGTGCCACTAGGATTCTATTCAAAAAAATATAAAAGTATAGATTCTATTGAAAATGGGGCGACTATTGCTTTGCCAAATGATCCGACAAATTATTCAAGAGCACTTATATTGCTACATGATAATGGATTGATAAAGCTACAAGATTCTACTAATCTATCTTCAAGTGAGTTTGATATAGTAGAAAATAAGAAAAACCTAAAATTCAAACAAGTTGAAGCAGCAATGCTACCAAAAGTCCTTGATGGAATTGATGGGGCTGTAATAAATGCAAATTATGCACTTCAAGCAAATATGAGTTTGAAAGAGGCATTTTTTTATGAAAGTGATAAGAGTTCATATGTAAATGTTTTTGCCACAAAAAAAGGAAATGAAAATAATCCAAATATCTTAAAAGTGCAAGAAGTATTACTTAGCAAGGAAGTAAAAGATTTTATTCTAAAAAAATATAATGGTGAGATAATCCCTATTTCATCGAATTAATAAGGAGAAAAAAATGAAAAAATATTTTAAATTTTTAGTGATAGCTTTTAGTATATTTTTTGTAGCATGCGAAAATAATGCAAATAATAAAACACAAGCAGAATCTACAGATTCTACTTCTAATTTGGAAGTGATAAAAATTGGAGCTACTCCAAATCCACATGCAAGAATCTTAGAAAACATAAAAGATGATTTAAGAAGCGATGGTATAGATTTAGAAATCATAGAATTTAGTGATTATGTATTGCCAAATCTTTCTCTTAATGATGGCTCAATTGATGCGAATTTCCATCAACATCAACCATATCTAGATAAAATGGTAGAAGATAAAAAACTAAAAATAGAATCTATTGCAAAAGTGCATATAGAGCCACTAGGATTTTATTCAAAAAAATATAAAAGTATAGATTCTATTAAAAATGGTGCGACTATTGCTATACCAAATGACCCAAGCAATGGCGGAAGGGCATTGATACTATTACATAATAATGGAATTATAAAACTAAAAGATTCAAATAATTTATATGCAACAGAATTAGATATTGTAGAAAATCCAAAAAATATTAAAATAAAGCAAATAGAAGCAGCTATGTTACCAAAAGTATTTGGTGATGTAGATGGTGCAGTAATAAATGGAAATTATGCACTTCAAGCTGGACTTAGTGCAAAAGACGCAATATTTTTAGAAGATTCTAGATCGCCTTATGCAAATATCTTGGTTGTTAGAAGTAGTGATATAAATAATCCAAAAATATTAAAACTAAAAGAAAGATTATTAAGCCCTAAAACTAAGCAATTCATAGATGAACAATATAAAGGCGAGATTGTAAGTGCATTTTAGATAAATATTATTTTTTGGTAGAATCCGCATATAATTTTTTTATAGTTAAGAATATGGATAATAAACATTTACGACAAGGAAATAATATAAAAAATATTCTAAAGCAATTCGCTTTAGAATATAAAATCACTGAATTATTGCTTGATTATTCGGTAGTATCGTATGATACATATTATATAGATAATAATTCAAATAAAATTAAAGTACCAAATTCAACAATCAATTATTACATAGATTCTATATATGATATAAAACAAGAATATTCTATATCGATTTTTAAAAGACAGAGTTCTTTTTATCCTATCATCATACAATTAAATACAAATGAAAATGAAACAAATTTGCAAGCTCATATTTATACACAAAGAATCCCACAAGATAAAAATAATCTAGAATCAATAATACAAAATATTATATTAAATATATGTGCATATAGAGGCATTATAATTGGTCTTGGTTGGAATAATATAGAATCTAGTATTGCTGATATAGCCTCAAAACTAAGAGAAAATCAAACGCATCCTGAATATTATACTATTGATATATCAACCTTAACAGAACCACAAATAAATAGCATAGCAATAAAGTTATTATTATCTAAAAGTAAAAATAATTCGATTTTATCACATGATAGTCAATTGCAAAATGGTGGATTTTTTAGGGTTAAATCTGGGGAGATTTTACTTGATTATACAAAGCCAAATTATAGCTCACCTTGGAGAAATATATATGGGAATATATATGGTATAGGCAAAGCATATCCTATAGGTATTTCTGCTGGAGATGGAATTAATGTTAGTGAGGTTGAAAACAAAATAATATATACAGCAAATAAAGATGGATTTGTATCAATTGTTAGAAATAATATGCTTATTTCAGATATTGTAACACTTGATAATATCAATCAAAAAAGTATTCAAAATATAAAAGAACAAGCCATTGATACACTCATTGTAAAAAATGACAATCTCACAAAAGATGTCGTATCATCAGGACTTACACTAGAAGTCCCTAATCTAAAAATCACAGGAAATGTAGGTGCTACAAATATAATATCCAAAGATTTGTTTATAAATGGACAAGTCCATATAAAAAGCAATATACAATCTATCAAATCATCGATTTTATATTTAAGAGGAAGCCTAGAATCCAAATCTGCACAAATTCGATATTGTGAAAATGGAAATGTAGCAAGCGATGATTTATTGATAAATTTTTTAAATGGCTCAAAAGTATATTGCACTAGAGGTAAAATATCACAAATAAAATCAAATAATAATATTTATATTCAAGAATCTCTCTTGGTTGGCAATATGACAGGAAAATACAATGAATTTACTTTATATCCATGCCTTTATGGAGATGCAAAAGATGAGCTAGATTCTCTAAATGCACAGATTCTAAACCTAAATAAACTAAAAAATATTTTTTTAAATGATAAAAATAGATTAAATGATGAAAAGAAAAAAAATGAATTATTATACAAAGAGCTTAATGATATAGATATAAGCAATATTGATAATGCATTGTATGATTGGAATAAAAATGTGCTAAATAAACAATCTCTCAAGCTAGAATCTAGCACGAAAGTATTATTAAAATATAATTCCTTGATAGATGAATTGGATAAAAGTATAGATGAAATAACACAAAAGATAAAAGATAAGCTAAATAAAATGTTTGAAATACATATCACTTTTGTAAATAAATGCAGTATAGATTTTTATATAAAATATATCAATATTTATGGCATTACAAGCAGAATCCACATAACTGCAGATAGCAATAATGCAATAAAAAAAGTAATGCTCTCAAAGGGAAAAAATGAAGATTCTATTAAAGTATTATGTTATAAAGATTTAAAAGATGATTGAGCCACTTTTTAATATACAAAATAAATTTAGTGCAGATATTATAAATTTTTATAATAATTCAATATTTGCATTTGATTTCAAAGAAGAAGTCTTTTGGATTAGCAATACGCTTGATGATAACAATGCTAAAAAAATTGCAATAAATATGATAAAAGATTCATTTAATATATACAAAATATCCATATGCAAAACTTTTCCTATTTTTGCTTATATCAATCTAAACCAAACAAGTGCTATTGTGATAGATGCACAAAGAGCAAAAGTGATAAATTCATTTAAGATTCAAGATTCAAAGATTGAGAGCATTTACTTAAGTCAAAATGGCGATACTATACTAATTGGTGGTAAAAATGGAGTGCTTAGTAGATGGGATGTCTTTAGTGGCAAATTGATAGACATGCCAAATAGGCATAAAGATTCTATATTATTTGCAAAAGAGAGTAGTGATAAAAGATTTATATTATCTATAGGGTATGATAGAAGTGTATTGTTATTTGATAAATTTAAAGATAAAAGTTTTAAAATCAATTGTGATGTAAATGCGACAATAAGAAGTGCTATTTTTTTTGATAATTGTAAGTTTTTGGCACTTGGTGATATGTCTGGATATATTTATATTATTGATACTGATACTAAATTTATGTTAAATAAATTTCAAGCAACCTCAGCTAGAATAGTTGATATTGATTATTATAAAGATTCATATATATTTTATTTAAATGCAAATGGCGTTATTGGTATAGTTGATTTTTCAGATGGAAAGAGAATCTTAGATAGCTTTATGCCAAATGATAGATATAAAACATTTATGATTGAAGATGATAATATCATTTTATCAACTCAAGATAATAAAGTATGCCTATATAGCTTTAAATCATTTATAGATTATGGAATCTCTTTGGTAGATAGTGATATTATCAAAGCATATAAATTTGTAGAAGATAATCCATTTTTAAAAAATGAAGAATTCTTCTTAAAACTAGAAGCAAAATTTCAAGCTGATTTATTACTAGCAAAAGCACTCTCTTGTAGCAATAAGCAACAACTAGCAATTAAAATACTTACAAAATATATAAATATGCCAAGCAAAAATAAAGAAGTCTCAAATCTTATTGCAAGTATCAATTCAATTGATAAGTTTCAAGAATTAATGGACAATAATATGGCATTAAGGGCAATACCATTAGTCAAAAATTATCCAATATTAAAAGAGTTAAAAAGCTATATTGATTTTGAAGATAGATTTAAAAAAGTTTTAATACTTGCAAAAGAGCTAAAAAAGAAAAATAAAAAAATAGAAGCAAATACCATAATGATGCAATACAAAAAGATACCTTCAAAGATTCGTATCATTCAAGAAGTCATATCATATCCCAACAAAGTAGATGAAGCAATTAATGCAATAAAACAAAAAGATTACAAAACATATTTTAGATTAAAAAAAGATTTTAAATTTGTAGATTCACTCCAAGGGAGTGAATTGATAGAAAATAGCAGTGAATCTTGCTATTATGAATTATTAATCGCATTTTATTCTATAGATTTGCAAAATTGTAAAAAATACATTGAAATATTAAAAAACTTTAAAGAATATAAAGAATTTGTAATGGAAATAGAATTAAAAATATATGAAATTGCAAATATTTTAGAAATTGACATAGAATCCAAAGAAGTCTCCATGGGGGGGGGTAGAAAATAGTTGATTTTATTTATAAAGATTTTTTTGTAGCTACAAAATATAAAGATTCTGTAAAATTTTTTATAAAAACAAAGGTTTAAAGTTGATGGAGTTATTAATTGATTCTTTTAGAGATAAAGATAAGATTCTAGGAATCTTAAAAAATATAAAATTTGAGGCAAAAAAACTAAAACATAAACTAAATATCATGGAAGTATGCGGTGGGCATACTCATAGCATTATGAAATATGGATTAAATAAACTTTTGGATGATAATATAAATTTCATTCATGGTCCTGGTTGTCCTGTGTGCATAATGCCAAAAAATAGAATAGATCATGCATATGAAATTGCATTGCAAGATGATGTAATATTGCTTACTCTTGGAGATATGATAAAGATTCCAGGAAGCAGGGGAAATTTACAAAAAGCAAGAAGCGAGGGCTGTGATGTAAGATTTATTTATTCACCGATGGAGGCTTTAAAAATCGCACAAGAAAATAAAAACAAAAGAGTAGTTTTTTTTGCAATAGGTTTTGAGACTACTACTCCTATGAGTGCCGCACTATTAAATAAAGCCATCAATCAAGATATAAAGAATCTTTTTTTTCATATCAATCATGTTTTAGTTCCGCCACCACTAGAAATTATCTTAGATTCTAAAGATTGCAATATCAACGCGCTAATTGCACCATCACATGTAAGTGTAATAACTGGAGCAAAAATATATAAACCACTTTTAAAATACAATATTCCAATTGTTGTGGGTGGGTTTGAGCCACTTGATATTATGGATTCTGTGCTTAGGATTGTAAAGCAAGCTAGTAACAACGAAGCAAAGCTAGATATAGAATATAGTAGAGTAGTGAGTATGGAAGGAAATACATTAGCCCAAGAATTAGTAAATAAATATTTTATTAAAAGAGATTTTGAATGGCGTGGGCTTGGAAATATAAAAGATTCTGCATTAAAATTAAAAGATGAATATGCTAGATTTGATGCAGAGATTGTATTTAATGATATATTATCATATACACCTATTATGGATAATAAAGTTTGTATATGCGGTAAAATCTTAAGAGGTGTAGCAAAACCTACAGACTGCAAAGTATTTGGAAAAGTTTGTAATCCACAAAATCCACTTGGTAGCTGTATGGTAAGCAGTGAGGGTTCTTGTGCTGCGTATTATAAATATAAAAATGTAAATATAGGCTAAAGGAATTTTTATGTTTTATATGGATAAAAATAAAGCAATGTTACTTGTAATAGATATACAAGATAGGCTAAGTAATAGTATGCAAAAAGATGAATTTAAGATATTTCTTGAAAAAACTAAAATTCTAATAAATGGAGCAAATGTCCTTAATCTTCCAATAATGCAATCTTTGCAATATGTAAAAGGATTAGGAAATAGTGTAGAGGGTTTGTTTTGCGATGATATAAAGAAAATTGATTTTGAAAAAAGAGTTTTTAGCTGTTGTTATGATGGTAGTGAATTATTAGATTTTTTAAACAAAAATAAGCATATTAGACAAATTATAATATGCGGAATGGAAACCCATGTTTGCGTATTGCAAAGTGCAAGAGATTTGAAAAAACTTGGTTTTGATGTAGTTGTAGCTTGTGATGCTGTAATATCAAGAGATAAAAATAATAAACACAATGCACTAGATTTGATGGGTAGATTAGATGTAAATGTAGTAAATATTGAGAGTATTTTATTTGATTTATTAAAAGATTCTAGAGCAGAGGAATTTAAAGCAATATCAAGCCTAGTAAAGTAAGTAAATTTAAGTAAATTAGATAATTTTACTTAAATCAATATGACAATATCCATTTGGATTTTTCTTTAGGTATTTTTGATGATAAGATTCTGCTTCAAAAAAGTTTTCAAGCTTTTTTACCTCAGTAAGAATCTTTTTATCATAATTCATAGAAATATTTAAAATATAATTTTGAATAATCTCCCTATCACTCTCATCTATAAAATAGATTCCGCTTCGATATTGAATGCCTACATCATTACCTTGTCTATTTAAAGTGGTAGGATCGATAATGCTAAAAAAATTATCTAATATAGAATCTAAAGAAATAATATCACTATCATATAGTATTTCTACAGCTTCTGCTGCATCACTCTCTCCATAGCATACCATCTCATAACTTGGATTGTTAATGCTACTATTTGCATAGCCAACTTTGGTCTTAATAATGCCTTTTAGATATCCAAAATATTCTTCTACACCCCAAAAGCAACCACCTGCTAGATATATAGTCTTTGTCATTATTTTTTCTTTTTATTCATCATTGCATATACACTACCACTATATTGCATTTTATTAATTGGAGTAGAATTATCATTTAAAATCTCATTTACACTATTATTCATATTTGCTAAATCATCACGTAATTCATCTTCAATATAACTATAGTGCATAGAAGCAGAGATGACATGCTTTGTTTTTTCTATTTTATTAAAGATTTCTATTTCTTGATTTACATCTTCTGCTTGTATAACGACAATAATAGTATTATTTTCACTCAATGCTACTTCTGCTCCATCTATTTTAGATAGTTCCTCTTTGCATTTTGATAAATCATTTGTTTTTATAATCACACTTGAGATATTCAACTCTTTCCTCCTAGTTTCCAAAATAACACATTTTTACTATCAAATCCAGCTACTATTGTGCTATTATCAATAAAAATAATTTTATTTGGCAATGCATCGCCACCTTTTAAAATATCAATTTTACTTAGAGTTTTTATATTAAATATTAAAATATCATTATTTTCATTATCACTAATTGCACCAAGTGTAGAATCATTAGAAATTCCCACTGCATAACTTAAAAAGTTGGTTTTTAGACGTTTAAATTCTCCATTTTTTATATCATATACGCCACAAGTTTTGTCTCTACCAGCACTAAGCAATACATCTTTTGCACTAGCTAGCATATAAACATTATCAAAATTAGCACCCTCTAATATTTTTATGATTTTTCCAGAATCTATTTCTATGATATATACGATTCCACCTTCTGTGGTGCTAAATGCAAATCTATCATTAAATATCAAATCTGAAAATACAGCTTGGCTAGGCTGTATTTCCCATAGAATCTCATCCTTATTAATATCATATAAGATAATTTCATTGCTTAATAATCCAATTAAGATTCTATCTTTATCTACAAAATATGCCTTATTTACAAATGAAGTATTATTTAATTTTATTTTTTTAAATCCACTATTATTATAAATTTGTATCTTTGAACTACCATTTGAATCTTGGCTTATAATTAATATATTTTCCCCATCTATTGTATGAGTGCTAAATATTCTTGGATGAAAATATTCACCAAAATAGTCATATATTTTATCAAGTTTGATTTCTTTTATCTTTTTAAAATTATTAATATCATATATTTCAACTTTACCTGCATCACTTGAGATATATAATTTATTTTCATAAAGATTGATTGAAGTAATCAGACTATCTATTGTTATTTTTTTGTATGGTTCTATTGCATGAGCTGCGATACATATTAATAAAATAAAGAATATCTTCATTATACACCTCTAAAAGTTATTGCTTCGTTTGGACATACACTTTGACACATTCCACACTTAGTGCAAGATTGCAAAATCTCTGGATAAAGCATAGCATTAAATTTAATACTCTTGCTATCACAGACATCAGCACAATAAGAGCATATTGTTTTATTCCAAGCTAGACATTTTGCTTCATTTAGATTTATTTTTGCATTTATATAGTTTTCTAAATCCAAATCAAGCAATCCAAGCGAATCGCTTTTGCACACTTCTGCACATCTCTTGCAAAATATACAGCCATTATCTCTAAAATCTAAATAGATTCTATCATCTTCTTTTATAATAATATTTGTAGGACATATAGAAATACATGGGTTATTATCGCATTCTTTGCAAGATTCTAGTATATTAGAATCTTTGCAATATGGAAGCGGAAGGTTTTTTTTAAATCTATTTATCAACTTTTTATTTAACACCTTCATCTAAAACTTCTAATAAGTTTGATTTACTTTTCCCATCACTACTTCTAAACTCTGGTTTAAAATTATTTCCAACCAAAGGGCTTACATTTGCTTGTGGTGTATGGCATAAGTTGCAATTATATCTAGAATCTACAATGCTATCTTTTTGCTTATCACTAAATGTATCATAAGTATGTGATAATGGCACAGGTGTAGCATTCATAAGAGGTGCATTTTGCCTACTATGACAATCAATACAAGCATTGTAATCTCTTGTAATATCAAGCATACCTTCTACATCATGAGGTATCATAGGTGGTGCATTTTCATATGCTCTTTCAATATTAGTGCTCTCTCCGGCTGGAGTAGTAGAATATGCAAAATCTCTTAGATCTACATTTTCACTATACAAAGATGCACTCCTTAATCCAAACTCACTCTCATCAAGTGACATTTTATTTCCATTATCACTTGCACATCCAATAAAAAGTAGCACTATAGCTACTATATTAATCATATATTTCATTTTTTACTCCTCATATTCTTAAAATCAAAAATTCCATATTTAAGTGCATTATCATCACACACTTCAATACATCTCGCACATTTCATGCAATCAATCTTATTTATACTTCCACTTCTTTTTCCAATCAAATCTAATACTTGAGGCTCTGGACATATAATGATACATTTATTACATTTTGTGCATTTATCTTTATTATGCTTAACCCTAAGAAGACTATATTTTCCAATCAAAGAATAAGTCGCACCAAGAGGACAAATATAACCACAAAATCCATTTTTTACAAAAAACAAATCAAATAAAAATACACTCAAAACCCCAAAGATTCCAAAACCCATGCCAAATACAATGCCACGATGCAACATAGATATAGGACTTATTAAATCAAATGCAGGGACAGCAAGTATAAAACTAAGCACTAAACTTAGTATCAATACCCCATATTTGCTTTTACGCGAAATATTTAGCTTTTTATTTGTATTAAATTCAAATATTCTCCTTAAAAAATTAGCAAAATCTGTAATCATATTCATAGGACACACAAAAGCACAATATCCTCTTCCAAAAAATACACCATAAATAATTAATACAACAAATAGTCCGATTACAGCTTCACTACCGATAGCTATACCGCTAATCGCACCAGATATAAAAATCTGTGCTATTGATAGAGGATCACTCATAGGAATTATCCAAAAAACTTTTGATGAATTTAGATTCCCATTAAAAAAATTTATTGCATAGTAATTACAAACAAAAAATGTAACTAAGATTCCAAGTTGAATAAATCTCCTTAAAATCAAAAACCTAATTTTTTTCATCATAAATCCCCGCTATTTAGATAGTCTATAACACTATTAGTATCATCACTATTTTTTGGTGCAATTTTATCTGTTTGATTTAATCTTGCTTCATCACTTTTATCCCAGCCTTTAATATAGTTTATATCTACACTACCTAATGCCTTATCTCTAGGCAATACCATAATGGCTGCTTTTTTTGTTATACAAGCATGCTCACACAAACCACACCCAGTGCATTTTGTGCTATCTACAACAGGTAATAAATATGAGTGTTTATTTGTCCTATCATTTTGTTTATATTCTAGCTTGATAGCTTCATCAATCAATGGACAAGCTCTATAACAAGCATCACATTGAATCCCCCAATAAGCAACACAAGATTCTATATCAACTACTGCAACACCCATTTTAGCATTTCTTATATCCATCATCTCTTTGTCATTTTCAACTATGTTTAGTAGCTTTTCATCAAGAGCATTTGTAGGACATACAGGCACACATGGCACATCAACACACATATAACAAGGAATCTTTCTTGGTGTAAAATATGGCGTCCCTGTTGGCACATCATCTTCTGGAGTAGCTAATTTTAAAGTATCAAATGGGCAAAATGTCACACATCTACCACATTTAATACATAACTTTAAAAACTCACTTTCTTCTTTTGCACCAGGTGGTCTAAGGCTAAAACTAGATGCTTTTGCCTTAGATACATATGCACCCCATATAAGACCGCTAAAGGCAAAGATTCCAATACCTTGTGCTGTTTTTAGTATAGCATTGCGTCTATTTTTGTTTATTTCTTGCATATTATTTTATTTATGCCTTATATATTTTTACTGCACATTTTTTAAAATCAGTCTCTTTGGATATTGGGCAAGTAGCATCAAGACAAACTTTATTAATTAGCACATTTTCATCAAACCAAGGTATATAAATCAATCCTTTTGGTGGTCTATTTCTACCTCTTGTTTCAATTTTGACTTTTACTCTTGATCTTCTGCTTTCAACCCAAATAACATCACCTTGTTTTAACCCTTGAGCTGCTGCATCATCATTATGCATAAAACATAATGCTTCAGGCACTGCACGATAAAGCTCTGGAACTCTCATAGTCATTGTTCCACTATGCCAATGCTCCAATACTCTACCTGTGCATAACCACAATGGATAATTATTATCTGGCATTTCACAAGGATCCATATATGGTCTAAGGAAAATCTTAGCTTTATTATCAATGCTAACTTTATTAGTATTTGGAGCTTTTAGATTACCGCTTATAATATCCTTTCCTTTATTTCCATAGAATGCAAATTCTCTTCCTTCTTTTTTAGCATAGAAGTCGTATTTGCTATTAAATCTCCATTGTGTCTCTTTGCCATCTACAACAGGCCATCTTAAACCTCTAACTTTATGATAAGTATCAAAATCAGCTAAATCATGTCCATGACCTAGACCAAATTGTCTATATTCTTCCCATAAATATTTTTGAACAAAGAATCCATATCCTTTAAATACTTCACCATCACTACCAACAATATTTCTGCTATCCCCAATGCTTTCTGTATTTATATCACCTGCCATGATTTTATCATTGGTTGCAAACTTGCGAGCATCACTATTTGCAAACATTACTTCAAATAAAGTTGTATCTTCATTGTAACCCATTTGTTTTGCTTTATCTAAAACACTTACTAAATCAAGATTCTTATAATCTTTACCCCATACTTCTTTTATTTTAAAACGTTTTGAAAATTCCATAATTTGCCAAGTATCACTCATTGCATTACCTTGTGGTAATACTTGTTGTTTCCAATGTTGAGTTCTTCTCTCAGCATTACCATATGCTCCCCATTTTTCATAAATCATTGCTGTTGGAAGAATCAAATCTGCAACTTTTGCAGAAATACCCGGATAACATTCACTAACAACAATAAAATTATCCAAATTTCTAGCTGCATTTATCCAGTGTTCAGCATTTGCAGTGTTATGCCAAGGATTATTTACATGCACCCAAATCCATTTAATCTTAGAATCTTCTAAATCACGCATTATTTTTACATAATGTGAGCCAATTTTGCTATTTAATGTGCCTTCTGGTAATTTCCAAATTTTTTCTGTAATACTTCTATGTTTTGGATTTGCTACTACCATATCAGCTGGGAGTCTATGAGCAAAAGTTCCCACTTCTCTTGCTGTTCCACAAGCACTTGGTTGTCCTGTCAAAGAAAATGCTCCACTTCCTGGCACGCTTTGTTTTCCTAGTAATAGATGCACCATATAGCTTTGCTCATTTACCCAAGTTCCTCTTTGGTGCTGATTCATTCCCATAGTCCAGAAACTTATGATTTTACGATTTTTATCTATATAATAATCTGCAAGAGTTTTAAGTTTTTCTTTAAAAGATTCTATGCTTTCATCAGGATTCCCTTTAGCAAGTTGTGCTACAAAATCAATATCATATGGTTCTAATCCAGTTTTAAAATCTTCAAAACTAATTTCCCAATGATTCCCACCTTTTGCAGCATTATCCATTTTCATATTATCACCAGCTTTAATGCCTAGATATTGCAAGCTAACACCCTCATTTTTGCTTACAATTTTTGATAATTCTTTTGCAACTGTATCTTTTTCACTTGGTTTAAACTTAGGATGATCTGGATTATTTCTCATTCCATAGCCAATATTTACAAAACCTGTAGTAAATACGCAATTATCTTTTACAAATTTTTGATTTACTGCACCTCTTTTTATAATTTCTCGTGCAATAAAATTCCAGATTGCTAAATCTGTATTTGGTTTAAAGATGATTTCAATATCAGCCAAATCTGATGTTCTATTTGTATATGTGCTTAAATTTATAATTTTTACATTTTGATTTGATAATTTTCTATTTGATACACGACTCCATAAGATTGGGTGCATTTCTGCCATATTTGCTCCCCAAGTTACGATTGTATCTGTTAATTCAATATCATCATAACAACCAGCAGGTTCATCTATACCAAAAGTTTCCATAAATGCAACAACAGCACTTGCCATACAATGCCTTGCATTTGGATCAATATTATTGCTCCTAAAACCACCTTTTATAAGTTTTACAGCTGCATATCCTTCTTGAATTGTGTATTGCCCAGAGCCAAATACACCAATGCCAGTTGGTCCCAATTCATTATAGGTTTTTTTGAATTGTTTTTCCATCTCATCAAAGGCTCTTTTCCAGCTAACTGGTTTAAACTTACCTTTTTTATCAAACTCGCCTTTATCATTACATCTAAGTAGTGGCTGCGTGATTCTATCTGTTCCATACATTATCTTTGCACAAAAATATCCTTTTATACAATTTAGCCCACGATTTACAGGTGCTTCAGGATCACCTTTCACCGCAACAATCTGTCCATCTTTTGTGGCGACCATAATCCCACAACCAGTTCCACAAAATCTACAAACACTCTTATCCCATTTCCAACCACTTTCAGCACTACCTTGTGCTGCACTTAAAGAACTTGGGACTGACATTCCAGCAGTAACAGCAGCTGAGGCAACAGCTGCGCTCTTTAAAAAGTCTCTTCTTAACATAATATCCTTTCACATATTAGTATTTTAAAGCCTTAATGCTTTAAACTTTAAAATCTTAAGATAAAAAGATATGTAGATTTTTGTTTTAAATCAATAAGGGAAATATTAAATTTTATATAAATAAATTGCTGTAAGTAAGCAATATATTATTTTGACTTAAATATTTTTTTTACTTAAATATGTCAAAATTATGTCTAATATACTTCAATATATCGTAAGGAATACTATGAAAAAAGCCTTAATTACTGGTATAACAGGACAAGATGGTGCATATCTAGCAGAATTTTTATTAGATAATGGTTATGAAGTTCATGGAATAAAAAGACGAAGTTCTTTGTTTAACACTGATAGAATCGATCATTTGTATCAAGATCTGCATGAAGGTGATGGGCGATTTAGATTACATCATGGTGATTTAGTGGATTCTACGAATCTAATTAGAATTGTGCAAGAAGTTCAACCAGATGAGATTTATAACCTAGCAGCAATGAGTCATGTAGCAGTTAGCTTTGAGACACCAGAATACACTGCAAATGCAGATGGGCTTGGCACATTAAGATTGCTAGAGGCTATTAGGATTCTAGGATTAATTAATCAAACAAAAATATATCAAGCATCAACAAGTGAATTATATGGTTTAGTGCAAAAAGTGCCACAAGATGAAAAAACTCCATTTTATCCTAGAAGTCCTTATGCTGTAGCAAAACTATATGCTTATTGGATTACTGTAAATTATAGAGAAGCATATAATATGTTTGCTTGTAATGGTATTTTATTTAATCATGAAAGTCCTATTCGAGGGGAGACTTTTGTTACTAGAAAGATTACTAGAGCAGTATGTAAAATTGCTTTAGGATTACAAAATAAGCTTTATTTAGGAAATTTGAGTGCAAAAAGAGACTGGGGGCATGCAAAAGATTATGTAAGAGCGATGTATTTAATATTACAACAAGAAGAAGCTGATGATTTTGTAATAGCAACAGGGATTACAACTGAAGTTAGAAAATTTGTAGAATTAGCCTTCAATAAACTTGATATAGAAATAGAGTGGAGTGGTAGTGGAGTAGATGAAAAAGGATATATAAAAAGATGCAGTGGTAAATATAAAGTAAAAGAGGGTAGTGAAGTAGTGTGTGTTGATCCTAGGTATTTTCGTCCAACTGAAGTAGATTTACTCATTGGAGATCCTACAAAAGCAAAAGAAAAACTAAAATGGCAACCAAAATATGATCTTTATAAATTGATTGATGATATGATAGATTCTGATTTGAAATTAATGCAAAAAGATAAATATTTAGATGATGGTGGATATAAAATAATGCATTATTTTGAATAAGAGGGTAATTTTATGCTTAAGTCAAAAAGTTGTCCGTTATCTTGTTTGCTAGATTTAAAAAAATCTATCGATAGTATGGAAGATTTTAGAAATATATCTCAAGAAACATTTGATAAAATCATTAGTATAACACATGTAAAAGAATATCCAAGAGATACTATTTTATACTATGAAGATGATCCAATGGATAGCATTCATTTTTTATTACATGGTTGCGTAAAAATCTATAAAATTAATAAATTTGATAATGAAGTTATCATAAATATATATGCAAATAGTTGCATCAATCAAGGGAATCCACCGCTTATTAATTATCAAGCATTAATTAGTAAATATTCATACAATAATATTTTTTGTTTAAAAAATTGTAGGATTTTAAGCATAAATTCTGAAAGCTTTAAAGAAATGATAAAAGAAGATATAAATCTAAGTCTAAATATGTTAGATCGAGCAAATAAACTAATAGAAGATCAAGAAAATATAATAAATATAAATATGATATATGATGCAAAAGCAAAACTTGCTTCAATACTTAGTAAAAGACCAAATATATTCAATGATTTAAATAAAAAATTTATTTCTCAAATGTTAAATATTAGCCAAGAAACATTATCAAGAAATATTCAAAAATTAAAAGATGAAAATATAATAGGACTAGATATCAATAAGCATTTAGTTGTTATAAATGAAAATAAACTAAATTCTATTTTAAAAGCTGAATAGAATCTAGATTTTATTATATTTTGAACTTAAATCTTTAAGTTTTATTTGCACTTTCTTTTTAATTATAAAAAAGTTTGAAAATTGCAGTTTTCAATACTAAAAGAAATAAAACTTATAGATATCTTAAATAAATCTTAAATATACAAATAAGCTTAAAATTACTTTAAGGTTACAATATATTAGTTTTGATAGAATCCAAATTTCATTTTTAAACTATTTAGGATTAATTTTATTTATGAAACAAAAATTAGTTATTAAGATTGGAACTTCTATCTTATCAAATGGTGATATTTTAGAAATAAAAAGAATAGAAAAGATATGTAACTTTGTATTAGAGCTAAAAAGCAAATTTGATATTATTTTAGTATCATCAGGTGCAGTTGCAAGCGGATATACAAGAATCAACCTTGATAAAAGCAAATTATCAAACAAACGAGCATTATCAAGTATCGGGCAACCACTACTTATGAACGCATATAATTCAATTTTTAGTAAATACAATATCATAACATCACAATTATTATTCATAAGCACTATATTTGATTCTAAAGAAAAGATAGAATGCACAAAAGAGACAATAGATACTTTATTAGAAAATGGAATCCTACCTATACTAAATGAAAACGATGTTATCGCACAAAATGATTTAACTTTTGGTGATAATGACCAGCTAAGTGCCTATGTAACGCATTATTTTGATTCTAATATACTTGTGATATTGAGTGATGTATATGGATATTATGATAAAGATCCGCTAAAAAACAAAGATGCAAAGCTGATAAAATATATCAATAAAATTAATCAAGATAGAATCTTAAGTGATAAAGTTGCAGGTAGCAAATTTGCCACAGGTGGAATTGTAACAAAACTAATGGCTGCAAATTTTTTATTGGATAAAAATAAAGAAATGTTTTTATGTAGCGGATTTGATTTGCAACCAACGCTAGATTTTTTACTATATGATAATCACTATCTAGGAACATTATTTTCTAAAAATAAAGGAATTGAAATTTGAATATTCTTTTTTTTGGCACTCCACTTTTTGCAAAAAATATTTTAGAGAATCTACTAAATGATAAATATTTTAATATTATTGGACTTGTAACACAAATTGATAAACCATTTGGACGCAAAAAAGAGCTAAAAGCTCCACAAACAAAGGAATTTTTAGAATCTATCAAAAGCGATATACCGATATTTCAGCACATAAATCTAAATGATACAAAATTTGTATATGATTTAAATCCAGATATTATTCTTGTTGTTGCTTATGGGAATCTAATACCAAAAGATATTATTGATAATTTTAATTGCATTAATATTCATGCCTCAATATTACCAAAAAGTCGAGGGGCAAGCCCTATTCAAGATATGATATTAAGAAATGATAGATTTTTTGGTATAAGCATTATGAAAATGAGTCATAAGCTCGATGATGGCGATATACTTGGAATTAGATATATAGAAAATCCAAGATTGGATATAGATGAAGCTACTAGTCTTTTATCAATTATAAGCTCTGCATTTATCATAAAAATTCTAAAAGAGATAGATTATATCACTCCCCTACCCCAGTTTCATGTAGATTCTAGTTATTGTAAAAAAATCAAAAAAACTGATGGAGAAATTGATTTTATAAATGCATTTGAAATTTATCTAAAATATTTAGCATATAAATCTTGGCCTAATATATTTTTAAAAAACGGCACAAAATTATTTTCTATTGATATTAATGAATTAGATTCTACTAATAAAAAAGGTGAGATACTCAAAATCAATAAAGATTCTATTATTATTGGTTGTCTAAAAGGTAGTTTGATTGTAAAAGAATTACAAGATACAGGAAAAAATAAAGTAAATGCAAGCGTCTATTTGCTTGGTAAGCGACTAAAGGCTGGGGATGTCTTAAATGGAAATTAAAATATTTGATACATTGCCATCTACACAAAAATATTTAATTAATGAAATAAAAAATCATAATATAAATGATGAAATATGTATCATTGCAATCAATCAAAATCAAGGCATTGGCTCAAGAGAAAATTCTTGGAATGGTGTTGATAAAGGATTGTATTTTTCTTTTGCAAAAAAGCTTAGCAATCTTCCTAGGGATTTACGATTAGAATCTATGTCGATTTTTTTTGGTTTTATTTTTAAAGAGATTCTAGCTATAAATGGTTCAAAAGCATGGCTAAAATATCCAAATGATTTATATATAGATGAAAACAAGATTGGTGGGATTTTATGCAATCTCACAGATGGTTTTGTTATATGTGGAATTGGACTAAATCTAGAATCTAATATTTTTACTTGCATTGAAAATAATGTAATTAATGATATAAATAAATTTTTAGAATCTTATTTTGATAATATAAAAGCATATACTTGGGATTTGGTATTCAATAAATACCAATTAGAGTTTTATAAAAATCATAATTTTAGTTTTCATCATAAAAATAAAATAATATCTTTTAGAGATGCAAAGCTTTTAAATGATGGAGCTATCGAGGTAGATGGAACAATACTCTACTCTTGTAGATAAATATTTTTTATCCAGGTAAGATATAATTTATATTAAAAAAGTTAAAATATCAATCTATTTTTTGGGTTTCTTATTTTGGATTTTAGCCAACTATTTTATTCAAATTGGGGTATAAATTTATGAATAAATGTGAGATTATTACTATTGCCAATCAAAAAGGCGGTGTTGGAAAAACTACAACAGCAGTAAATTTATCTGCATCTTTAGCCTTTAAAGGTAAAAAAGTATTATTAATTGATGTTGATCCACAATCAAATGCTACTACAAGCCTTGGCGTGCATAGAGATGAAGTCGAATTTTATTTATATCATGTATTAACAGGCTCAAAAAAAATATCACAAATCATTAGAAAAACTAGTATTGATAGTTTATTTTTAGCTCCATCCAATATTGGATTAGTTGGATTTGAAAAAGAATACTATAATAAAAAGATTCAAGGTAGAGAGGAAATTTTAAAAAAGAGAGTTAGTGAGATTAGAGATGATTATGATTTTATTATTTTAGATTCTCCTCCAGCCCTTGGTCCATTAACTATAAATGCTCTTACTGCATCAGATTCTGTATTGATACCAATACAATGTGAATTTTTTGCATTAGAGGGATTAGCGCAATTATTAAGCACTATAAAGTTTCTAAAAGAGCAAATCAATCCAAATTTAAATATAAAAGGCTTTTTGCCTACTATGTATGCATCGCAAAATAATTTAGCAAAGCAAGTTATATATGATTTGACACAGCATTTTGATAAATATATGTTTAAAGATGACAATAAACAAAATCTTATCATACCAAGAAATATAAAATTAGCTGAATCTCCAAGCTTTGGTAAGCCAATATTATTATATGATATTAGATCAAATGGAAGCATTGCATATCAAAATCTAGCAGAAGCAATATTGCAACAGGGATTATAATGGTAAAGAAAAAAGCTTTAGGCAGAGGTTTGAGTGCTGTATTGGGTGAAGTAGAACAAGCTTATGATAATAATCTAAATGATAATTCTGATTTAGTTGTTGAGCTTGATATTGATTTAATAAAGCCAAATCCTCTGCAGCCTCGCAAAAAATTTAATGAATCTACATTATTAGAATTATCAAATTCTATAAAAGAACATGGCATACTTCAGCCAATATTAGTATATGAAGATAACAATGAATATTTTCTAATTGCGGGTGAAAGAAGATTAAGAGCATCTAAGTTAGCAAAATTAAACACTATGAAAGCTATTGTTGTTGATATAAAATTAGAAAAACTTAGAGAATTAGCATTGATAGAAAATATACAAAGAGAAGATTTAAATCCTATAGATTTAGCTATATCTTATGATGCTTTAATTAAAGATTATAATATCACACAAGATGAATTAGCACAAAGATTACAAAAAAGTCGCACTCAAATCACAAATACACTATCTTTGCTTAGACTTCCAAAAGAAGTTCAAAAATTACTTATTGATGGTAAAATTTCACAAGGACATGCAAAAGTTTTAGTCAATCTAAATGGAGATGATTTTAATCTAGCTATTAATTCTATTGTAGGACAAAAGCTTTCAGTAAGAGAAACAGAGAATCTAGTAAAAAATATCAAGAGAAAAAAGACTAATAAAGAAAATATAAATTTTACTAATGAATTAAATAAGATTGCTAGTTTTTTTCAAAACAATCAATTAGATGTAAAAATATCAAATAATGCGATAACAATAAAATTTACAAATAAGGAGAAAGTAGATAGATTGTTACAAATATTAAGTAATTTTAAAGATTTATGATACAAATCATATGTAATTTTGTTAATATTATATTTTGTTAGGTTTTGCTTAAAGTATTTAAAGTTGAATTAGGAGAGTTTATGAATATTGGATTAAATATAGAGCTCATGCTACTTGTATTTTGTTTATTTATATTATGTATATTTTTACTTAATCGATGGCTTTATAAACCTATATTAGAGTTTATGGATGCAAGAGATAAAATGATTAAAGATGATTTAGAAAGTAGTAGTAGCAATGATAGTGAGATTGTAGAGATAAAAAGTCAAATCAATGCCATTTTGGAAAATGCAAAAAAAGAGGCTGCTGCGATTAAAGAGCAAGCACAATTACAGGCAAAAGATAAATATGAAAAAAATATTGATGAGATAAAATCAAAAAATGAAAAAGAACTTGCATCTTTCATAGATTCACTAAAAGAAGAAAAAAATGAGCTAAGAGAAGCACTCACACTTCAAATGGCAGAATTCAAAAATAGTTTAAGTGCAAAATTAAAACAAATGCAATCTAAATAATAAAAGGGTTAGTATGAAATTATTGTATTTATTTTTATTACCTATATCCTTGATGGCATCAGAAGTAAATATCGCAGAAAGTGATATTATTGAGAGGACTATAAATTTTGTTATATTTGTAGTTATTTTGTGGTATTTTGCTGCAAATAAAATAAAGATGGCTCTACAAAATAGACAAAATAATATCGCTAATCAATTAGATGCTGTTCAAGATAGACTTAGTCAATCTCAAATGAAAAAAGAAGAAGCACTAAAAGCATTAGAAAAATCTAAACAAAATGCAAAAGAAATAATAGAAAATGCAAAAAAAGAAGCTGAAATTATAGTAAATCATATAAATGAACAATGTAAAAATGATATAGAAACTATGAATAAAAATCATAAAGAGAGAATTAATTTTGAACAAAAAAGAATGAAAAATGCTGTGATAGATGATATTATCAATGAGCTATTATCAAATAATAATATAACACTGAATAAAAAAGATTATATTGATATATTATTAAAAAGGATTGCATAATGACATCGATAGTATCAAAAAAATATACAAAAGCATTAATCGATTCAATTGGTCTAAAAAAAGCTAAAAGTGCATTAGAAATTTTTAAAACTCTAAATGATTGTTTTATGAGTGAAAAATTCAATTATATTATCAATTCTCCAACAATTAAAAAAAATAAAAAAGAATCTTTTATTCTCTCTATGATAGAAACAAAAGATGAAAAAATCATCAATTTTATTAAACTTTTAAATCAAAAAAATAGACTAAATGAAATTCCATTTATATATGATGAATTAAAAAAATCCATCAATTCTAGCAATAATGAATATGAACTTGTCATACAATCATCATTTGATATAGATTCTAAGGAACAAGAACATATCAAAAAAGAGCTAAGCGAAAAACTTGGAGTTTCACTATATGTAACAACAAAATATATGGAAATAGAAGGTATCAAGCTATTTGTAGATGGCATTAGCGTGGAAACTTCATTTTTAAAATATAGATTTTCAAGTAATCTAAAAAAACACATTTTAAAAGCATTTTAATTTAAGTAAGGAGTAAAAAGAATGAAAGTTCAGGTAGATGAAATAAGTTCAATTATCAAACAAAGAATTGATGATTTTGAGTTAAAAATTGATATCAATGAAGTTGGAACCGTTATTGGCTATGCAGATGGTGTTGCAAGAGTTTATGGGCTAAAAAATGTAATGTATTATGAAATGGTCGAATTTGAAACTGGTGATAAAGGGCTTGCTTTAAATCTTGAAGATAGCAGCGTTGGTGTTGTTATACTTGGTGGCGGCAAAGATATAAAAGAAGGTGTTTCTGTAAAAAGATTAGGTAGCCTTATGAGTGTGCCTGTTGGTGATGCAATAGTTGGTAGAGTTGTAAATGCACTAGGTGAGCCAATCGATGGAAAAGGTGCTATTGAATCTAAAGAATATAGATTTATTGAAGTTAAAGCTCCAGGTATTATGTCTAGAAAATCAGTTCATGAGCCATTGCAAACTGGTATTAAAGCAATCGATGCTTTAGTTCCAATTGGTAGAGGACAAAGAGAGTTGATTATTGGTGATAGACAAACTGGTAAAACAACAGTAGCTGTCGATACAATAATCAATCAAAAAGGACAAGATGTAATTTGTATATATGTTGCAATAGGACAAAAAGAATCTACAGTAGCACAAGTTGTTAGAAGATTAGAAGAGCATAATGCTATGGAATACACAATAATAGTAAATGCTTCAGCATCAGATTCTGCTACTATGCAGTTTTTAGCTCCTTATGTTGGTGTGACTATGGGTGAATATTTTAGAGATAATTCAAGACATGCACTAATAGTATATGATGATTTAAGCAAGCATGCTGTCTCTTATAGAGAGATGTCTTTAATTTTACGAAGACCTCCAGGACGAGAAGCATTCCCTGGTGATGTATTTTATCTACATTCAAGATTATTAGAGAGAGCAGCTAAGCTAAGCGATGATTTAGGCGCTGGCTCACTTACTGCATTGCCAATTATCGAAACACAAGCTGGAGATGTTGCTGCATATATTCCAACAAATGTTATTTCAATTACAGATGGTCAAATATTCCTAGAAACAGATTTATTCTACTCTGGCATAAAACCTGCTATTAATGTTGGTTTATCAGTATCTAGAGTTGGTGGTGCAGCTCAAATAAAAGCTATGAAACAAGTATCTGGAACATTAAGGCTCGATCTAGCACAATTTAGGGAGTTACAAGCATTTTCACAATTTGCATCAGATTTAGATGAAGGTAGCAGAAAGCAACTAGATAGAGGTCAAAGAATGGTTGAAGTATTAAAACAACCTCCCTACTCTCCTTTATCTGTAGAAAAACAAATTGTTATTATATTTGCAGGTACAAAAGGATATTTAGATAGCATTCCAGTAAATAAAATTACTAAATTTGAAGGAGATTTATATCCATTTATAGAGGCAAAATATCCAAATATATTTGAAACATTAAGTACAAAAAAAGCTATAGATTCTAGTTTAGAAGCATTATTAAAACAAGCATTAGAAGAATTCTTAAGTGTTTTTTCAATATAGTAAGGCTTAATTATGGGTAATAGTTTAAAAGATATTAGAAAAAAAATTTCTGGTATTAAAAATGTCCAGAAAACTACAAGGGCTATGAAATTGGTAGCTAATTCTAAACTAAAAAAAGCTATAGAAGCGGCTAAAAGAAGTGAAGTATATTCAAAAAAATTAAATGAAGTATTTAATGAAATTATCAATAAAACTTTGTCTAATGGAAATATGTTTGAAAAAAATGATATTTTATTTGTAGATAAAGAAAGAAAAGTAAAAAAAGTTGATATTATTTTTGTTACATCTGATAAAGGTTTGTGTGGCGGATTTAATTCTAATACAATTAAAGCAGTTATGAAACTTGTGAATCAATACAAAAGTGAAGATGTAAAAATAAGATTAAGAGGTATTGGTAAAACTGGTATTAGATATTTTAAATTTAATGAAATTGAATTATATGACCAATCATTAACATTATCATCAAATCCAACTGATGAAGGTGCTTCAGAATTCGTGATGAAAGCTGTAGAAGATTATATGAATGGTATGACAGATAAAGTTATTGTTGTTCATAATGGATTTAAAAATATGCTTACTCAAGAAATTAGAATAAGTGAGATTCTGCCATTTTGCATAGATTTAAATGAAGTATCTAAAGAACAAAATAATAATGGTGAAATTTTAATAGAACCAAGTGATAGTGAAAAAAGCATATTAGAAGAGCTAGCAAAACAATATATTAACTATAATATGTTTTATGCACTAATTGATTCCTTAGCAGCAGAGTTAAGCTCTAGAATGCAAGCTATGGATACAGCAACAAAAAATGCATCGGAATTAGTAAAAGAATTAACAATAAAACTTAATAAAGCAAGACAAGCTGCGATTACTACAGAGTTAGTTGAAATCAATGCTGGTGTAGAAGCAATGAAGTAAAAGGAGTATATATGAATTTAAATGGAGTAATTTCACAGGTAATGGGTCCTGTTGTTGATGTTGATTTTGATGGATACTTACCAAAAATCTATGAAGCCATAGATGTAAATTATACACTTGATGGTGAAGAAAAAAAATTAGTATTAGAAGTCGCTGCTCACTTAGGTGATAATAGAGTTAGAACTATTGCTATGGATATGACAGAAGGTCTTAAAAGAGGACAAGAAGTAAAAGCTCGTGGGACAATGATAGAAGTCCCAGTTGGTGAAGAAGTCCTTGGTAGAATCTTAAATGTTATAGGTGATGTTATTGATGGAGGAGAACCACTAAAAAGGGATACAACTCTCCCAATACATAGAGATGCACCAGTATTTGAAGAACAAAGCACAAAAACAGAAATGTTTGAGACTGGAATAAAAGTTGTTGATTTATTAGCACCATATTCAAAAGGTGGTAAAGTAGGCTTATTTGGTGGTGCTGGTGTTGGTAAGACCGTTATTATTATGGAACTCATTCATAATGTTGCATATAAGCATAGTGGATATTCAATCTTTGCTGGTGTTGGTGAGAGAACAAGAGAAGGTAATGACTTATATAATGAAATGAAAGAAAGTGGAGTTTTAGATAAAGTTGCTTTATGTTATGGACAGATGAATGAGCCACCAGGAGCAAGAAATAGAATCGCTTTTACTGGTCTTACAATGGCTGAATATTTTAGAGATGAAAAGGGTCTTGATGTTTTGATGTTTATTGATAATATCTTTAGATTTGCTCAATCAGGTGCTGAAATGTCAGCTCTTTTAGGAAGGATTCCATCTGCTGTTGGTTATCAACCAACACTTGCAACTGAAATGGGTAAATTACAAGAAAGAATTACATCTACAAAAAAAGGTTCAATTACATCAGTGCAAGCCGTATATGTGCCAGCAGATGACTTAACAGATCCAGCTCCTGCTTCTGTTTTCGCACATTTAGATGCAACTACTGTTTTAGATAGAAAGATTGCTGAAAAGGCTATTTATCCAGCTGTTGATCCACTTGGCTCATCATCTAGAATCCTTGATCCGCATATTGTTGGTGAAAGACATCATAAAGTTGCAATTGGGGTTCAACAAGTATTACAAAAATATAAAGATTTACAAGATATTATTGCATTGCTTGGTATGGATGAATTATCTGAAGAAGATAAAAGAACTGTTAGCAGAGCAAGAAAAATGGAAAGATTCTTATCTCAACCATTCTTTGTTGCAGAGGTATTTACTGGTAGCCCAGGAAAATATGTAACACTAGAAGAGACTATAGAAGGCTTTGAGGGAATCTTAGAAGGTAAATATGATGATATTCCAGAAGGTGCATTCTATATGGTTGGTAATATACAAGAGGTATTAGAGAAAGCTAAAAAATTAAAATAAAGGTAGTTATAATGGAAACAAATAATATAAAACTATCCATTGTTACCCCTTATGGTGAGATTTTTGATGGTTATGTAAAAGGTGTAGATTTACCTGGTATTGAAGGTGATTTTGGTGTTCTTCCTGGTCACTGCGATTGTTTGTCTTTACTTAGAGCTGGTATTATTGAAATACACAAAGATGATAAAAATGAACTAATTGCTATAAATTGGGGATATGTAAAAGTAAATGCAAGTAGTGTTGATATTTTGGCAAATGGAGCTATTGCAATTACTGGGGATAATGATAGTGAAGTATCTAAAGCAATAGAAAATGCTAAAGCTTTACTAGAGGATGCTACATCAGATAAAGTATCGCTTGCACATATAGTGTATAAAATAGAAACTGATGCAAAAAATATGTTATAGGATATAAATTGAGTAGTTTTGTTTCTGATATAGGTGCTATCACTTGGTTTGTATTGATATGGTTGTCTATATATTTTATAGCAAATATTTGGATTTTTTTATGGAGATTCTTTAAATTAAGTAATATTATAGCCCTAGAAAAAAATACTTTAGAGTTACTTTATAGCAATCATTTACCAATTAGAAAATCTATTTTTTTTTCGATTTTAGATTCTAAAAAATATATAAATGTCGAAGTGCTTAATGTTTATAAATTAGAAGCAGTTAAAAAAGCTACTGCTGGATTATCAATGCTAAGTGTTATTTCATCAACAGCACCATTTATAGGATTATTTGGCACTGTTATTGAAATATTGCAGGCTTTTTACCATCTAGGTGGAGATGGAAAAATATCATTTGATGTTATTGCACCAATCATTTCAAAGGCACTTGTTGCAACAGCATTTGGTATTTTAACTGCTATCCCAGCGTATTCATTTTATATACTCTTAAGAAGAAAAGCTTATGAATTTACCACTTATTTGGATATGCAAATTAATATTATTGTAAGCACTAAAAATACAGATTCTAAAAATGTAGATTCTCAGAGTATAGATTCTAAGATTACATTAAAATAAGGTATATTTTTGGAAAATAGTAGTTTTAATTGGGATGATAATCCAGATTTAAATATAACTCCATTAGTTGATATCATGCTTGTGCTTCTTGCTATATTAATGGTTACAGTTCCGACAATAAATTACAAAGAAGACATCACACTAGCAAAAGGTTCAAAAACACAAAAAGTGCTAGATGAGTCTATAATTGAAATTAGAATTGATAAGAAAAAAAATATTTATATTAAAGATTCCATCTATTCATACACAAACTTTACAGATAATTTTAATTTGTTTGCAAATAAATACGACAAAGATACAGAAGTAAGAATAAGAGCTGATGAAGGTATCGTATATGGGGATGTTATTTTTGTATTAAAAACGATAAAAGAAGCAGGATTCCTAAAGGCATCTTTGATAACAAATGGATAGAAAACATACAGGTTTCAAAGCAAATATTTTAAATAGTTTTATAGATAATATATATTTTATATTAAGTGGCATATTTGCTATATTTGTATATATCTTAATGATAGTTTTTCTTATATTTTTATTTCAAATAAATAAGAAACTAGATTTATCAATAAACAATTCAAGCAAGATTAGTAGTATAGAGATTGATTTAGTAAATGAGATTTTAGAAAAAAATTCAAAAAATATAGAAGAAAAAAATTTATCAAAAGATTCCAACAACAATAAATCAAATGACAAAGAAAGTGGCTCAAAATCACCTATTGCAGGTCTTGGTGCTGGGGATTTATTTGAAAAAATTGATACTACAAATCCAAATAAAAAAACACAAGATAACATAACTGATAATAGAGATAAAATTGCACTAAATAAAAAAAGTGAAGAAAATGCAGATAGAAACGAACAGCTAAATAAGATTCTACAATCTACACAAAGTCTTTCTCAAAGCATACAAAACTTAAATCAAAATATATCTATAGAAGATACTAATGCAAGTCAATTTTGCGATACTTATAAAGACTATTGCAATAAACTTGCAGAGCTTTTATATTCAAATTGGAATATAAAAAGTGGTTTTGATAAAGTGTTGTCATCTATTGTAATTATCAAAATTAGTAAAAATGGAGATTTTAGTTATACTATCAAAAAATCATCCAATAATGCTACTTTTGATAAAGAATTATTAGAATCTTTAGAACAATTAAAAGATGTAAAATTTCCAACTTTAGATGGCATTAATTTTGATAAATTAGAAGTAATTTTTAGAAATAAAAAGGAGAATTAATGATAAGAAAAATTTTTATTTATTTTATTTTTGTAGTCAATATTTTTGCTGCAGATGCGACTATTGAGATTATCAAAGACACTACTAAGTTACCAATTATAATGGTTGAGAATCTAAATACAGATAAAAATGATGTATTAATTGGTAGTAAGATTTATAAAATGCTTGTTGCGGACTTAAAAGTTAGCGGACATTTTAATGTATTAGAAAATAACAATGGAGATAAAGATATCAATTATGAAAAACAAGCACAAAATAATATCAATCTTGTTGCACATGTAAAAGGTTCTATGAATAATAATGAAATTATGGCTACACTAATTGTATATGATATAAATATAAAACAAGTAGTATTATCAAAACAATACACGGTTAATCAAGATTCTAGATATCCTTTTTTATCACATAAAATGGCAATAGACATTAATGACTATATAAAAGCACCTTCTATTGATTGGATGAATAGATTTGTTGTTTTTGCAAAATACACACAATCAAAAGAAAGCCATATAGTTATTGCAGACTATACTCTAACATTTCAAAATACAATAATTCGCGATGGATTAAATATTTTTCCTAAATGGGCAAACAAAGAGCAAGATAGTATTTATTTTACAAAATATTTAGATTCTCCAACTCTAATAAGATACAACATATATACAGGAAAAATGGAAAAATTGCTATCAAGTGATGGTATATTGATCGCATCAGATGTAAGTCAAGATGGAAGTAAAGTTTTATTAAGCATGTCCCCAAATAATCAACCAGATGTATATATGTATGATGTAAAAAGTAATAATATACAACGTCTTACAAATTATAGCGGTATTGATGTAGGAGCAAATTTTATCAATAATGAAAAAAGCATTATGTTTATTTCTGATAGATCTGGCTATCCAAATATATTTTCACTAGATTTATCTACAAAATTGATAAATCAAATGGTATATCATGGTAGAAATAATAGCTCTGCAAGTGCATATAATGAATATGTTGTTTATTCAAGCAGAGAGAGTGAAAATGAATTTGGTAGTAATATATTTAATCTATATTTAATATCAACAAAAAGTGATTACATAAGAAGATTAACAGCAAGCGGAATCAATCAAATGCCAAGATTCTCAAGAGATGGAGGAAGTATAATGTTTATAAAAAATACAAATGAAGAAAGCTCGCTTGGAATCATAAGATTGGATTACAATAAAAGCTATCTATTTCCGCTACCAAATGAAAAAATACAAGCTATAGATTGGTAGTTTATATATTGACAGCACTTATATATTTAGCTAGAATTTAACATTTAATCTTAAAAATATAACATAGGAGAATAAGGTGAAAAGAGTATTTATTATAGGCTCATTAGTTTTAGCTTTTATCATTGCTGGATGTTCAGATAAATCAGACGTACAACCTGATCAAAATGCTACTAGTAGTGAAACAACAAGCGATGCAAACAATACAAATAATGACACATTAAATGGTAATAGCACAATGTCTGGTGATACAACAGATACAAATATAGATTCTGCAAATACAAATCGTGGAAATAACAATTTAAAATCTATTTATTTCAAATTTGACAAGTTTAGCATAGATGGTGAAAATATATCTATAGTAAAATCAAATGCTCAAGATATTAACAATAATAGATATAGAGAAGTAAGAGTAGAAGGTAATACTGATGAATGGGGAAATGATGAATATAATTTTGCACTTGCTTTAAAAAGAGCTTCAGCTGCAAGAGATGCACTTATTAGCAATGGTGTAGCAGCTGAAAGTATAAAATTAGTAAGCTATGGTGAAAGTAAGCCTGTATGCTTAGATAAAACTAAAGAATGCTGGCAAGAAAATAGAAGAGTTGATTTTGTTTCTATAGATTGATTCTATATTAAATAGAAGAATTATAATTCTTCTATTTAGTCTAATAACTGCATTTTGCAGTATTCCACAAATCCCACAAAGAAAGATGTTTTTTACCCGTGAAATTTATATTTATTTTTATATTATTAGCTGATCTTGTTTTTGCAAATGAACCATCAGTATTTGAAATGCAAAGTAGTGTTACAAAAAAAGAAGTTGAAGAGTTAAAAAATACAAATAATCAGCAACTAGATAGAATCTTTACTTTAGAAAATAGAGTTAAGCAATTAGAAACTTCACTTGAGGGCTTAAAAAGTATATATGAAGGGTATGGTATAAATATAAAAGATGTAAATGATAAACTAAATTCTATATCAAATCAAATACCACAAGAATCCAAAGTAACAGAAGAAAATTTTAATAAATTAAAAGAAGAAATTGAAAATAATAAAAATAATATACAAGCTTTAAAAGACAGCATAGATGTGCATCTAAAACAAATCCAAGAATTAATAACAAATGAAATCAATCAAAAAAATGAGCAAGCACAAAAAGAAAATTCTCAACAAGAAAATTCAAGTGTCATTAAAGATATACTAGATAATAATAGCACTATTGCAGCAAAAGATTCTAGAGATATTACAGATAACAAAGAAGAATCTTTGTTTAATAAAGATATCACAAGAAGAAGTGATATTTTTAAAGAGGCTAGAAGTCTTACTTATGCAAAAAAATTCAATGAAGCTATTGCAAGATATAAATGGTTTATAGAGATTGATTATAAGAGTGCAGAATCTAATTATATGCTTGGCAATATTGCATATGAACAAAATAGATATAAAGATGCTATTTATTATTATAAAGAAAGTGCTACTATAGATGATAAAGCTAAATATATGCCTAGATTGTTATTAAATAGTGCTAATTCTTTTAGAGTGTTAAATGACAAAAATAATGCAAATAAATTTTACAATGCTGTAATAAATCTTTTTCCAGATAGTATAGAGGCAAAAGAAGCAAAAAAATATATATCAAATTAATATAAAGGAGCAATATGAGTAAAGTTGAAAATGGTCATTTAGTATCTATTAATTATAAAGTTACAAATAAAGAAAATGGTGAAGTGCTAGATTCTAGTGATATTGAAAATAAACCTCTAACATTTTTATTAGGACAAAATCAAATAATCCCTGGTTTAGAAAAAGCATTGATAGGAAAAGATATAGGTAATAAATTTCAAGTTGAGATTGCACCACAGGATGCATATGGTATAAAAAATCCAGATTTTTTACAAGAAGTGCCAAAAGAACAATTTCAAGGTATAGATTTAAAAAAAGGGATGACACTTTTTGGACAAAGTGATGATGGGCAAAGTGTCCAAGTAATAGTAGATGAAATCGGCGAGACAAGTGTAATGATTGATTATAATCACCCTTTAGCAGGTAAAACATTAATATTTGATGTTGAAATATTATCTAGCAATGAACCATCAGAAGATGAAGTTATTAAATATTCACATTCATGTTGTGGTGGCGGGGATAGTTGCTGTGGTGGAGAACATCATCAAAGCAATGGTAAATGTGGATGCAAACATTAAAGGCAAATATATGAAAGTTGCTTTTTTATTTCCTGGTCAAGGTAGCCAATCAATTGGTATGGGTAAAGAATTTTATGATAGCTATGATGTAGCAAAAGAATTATTTGATACTGCTAGCAGTGTATTAAAAGTAGATATGAAAGATTTACTCTTTAATGAAAATGAAAATATAAACAAAACTCAATTCACACAGCCAGCAATCTTATTAGTAAGCTATATATCATATATGCTTTTTAGTAAGCAAAGTGATATCACTCCAGAATTTGCACTTGGGCATTCTTTAGGTGAAATAACAGCTAATGTAATTTCAGGCAGCCTATCATTTGAAAATGCTATAAAACTTGTCTATGCAAGAGGTCAGCTCATGCAACAAGCCTGCAACAATCTTGATGCTGGCATGGCAGTAATAATTGGCTTAGAAGATGAAATAGTAGAAGATTTTTGTAAAAATAAAAATGATATTTGGTGTGCAAATTATAATGGTAGTGGGCAAATAGTATTAGCAGGTTCTAAGAGTGCCTTAAATAACATAGAAGAAGATATTAAAAAATTAGGTGCAAAAAGATTTGTTATGCTTCCTATGTCTATTGCAAGTCATTGCCCTTTGCTTGATAGCATAATAGATGAATTTAGAGAAGTATTAAATAGCTATTTGCTAGATTGCTTTAAATTTGAAATAATCTCAAATGCAACGATAGAATCTTATAATACAAAAAATAAAGCTCTTGATTTGCTTACAATGCAGCTTACAAAGCCTGTATTTTATAAACAATCAATAATAAAAAATGAAAATAGAATTGACTGCTTTATTGAATTTGGGCATGGAAATGTATTAAAAGGATTAAATAAGCGGCTAAGTTCTAAGCCAACTTATTGCATATCAAATAATGCTAGTTTAGAATCTACAATAAATGAGATAAATAAATAAGGAAAATTTAATGAAAACAATAGGTATTATTGGTGCAATGAGAGAGGAAATTACCCCGCTATTAGATTTTTTTAAAAAATATGAAGAAATTAAAATTGGTGGTAATTCATTTTATACAACTACATATAAAAATTACAATATCGTAATTGCATATAGCAAAATAGGCAAAATACACGCTGCACTAACCTGCTCTACTATTGCATTGCATTTTCATGCTGATTATATAATCTTTACTGGCGTAGCAGGTGGTTTAAGTAGTGATTTGAAAGTTGGTGATATTGTCCTTGCTAGCTCACTTTGTCAATATGATGTTGATATATCTGCATTTGGGCATCCACTTGGTTTTATACCAGAAAGCAAGCTATATATTGATACAGATAGCAACCTAAATGAAATAGCAAAAAAAGCTGCAATTAAACAAAATATAAAATTAAAATATGGAATTATTGCATCGGGTGATAGTTTTATTTCAAGTGCTACAAAAAAGCAATGGATTATTGATAAATTTAATGCTTGTGCTGTTGAGATGGAAGGTGCTAGCATTGCTGTAGTATCTAGTTTATTAAATATACCATTTTGTATTATTAGGGCAATTAGTGATAGTGCTGATGATAATGCAGATATTAGTTTTGATGAATTTTTAGTAGATTCTGCTAAAAGAAGTGCGGCATTTATCATTTCAATACTTGATGAAATACAATAAGTTTTTTAGCTATTTTAGTATTTTTATTTCAATATTTTTAATATTTATTACTTTTTGGGTTGTTGAGACTTATCATAATAACGCAACACTAAATGCTATCATCTTTCATCTTACGATGCCACTTGATGGTATAAATCCTATATTTTATAAGAGATTTATACTATATTGTTTGCTTCCTAGCATTTTTGTATTAATTTGTTCTATCTACTTTTTTACTCCAACAATTATCCTATGCATTATCCTTAGTATTACAATAATCATATTTGGCTTTGATAATATTATAGCTATGTTTAAAACAATAGAAGTTATCTATTATAAATCATTTTTATTTAGTGATGATTTTATATTTTCATATCTAATAAAACTTACAATTTTTATATTAGTGCTTGGAATGATTATATATATGATATACAAAATATCCTCGCACATAAAAGAAATCAAAAAATATTATGCTTATATATTTTGCATACTTGCACTATATTGTGTTAATAAACATTTTAATACTATTGGATTTTTTACTAAAGAATATAGTTTGTTATATGAGCAACATTATAAGATTCCATCAGATTTACAATCAAACAAACCTAGAAACCTAATATTAATACTAGCAGAATCTATGGAATCTACTTATGCAGATGAATGGGAAAGGGCAAAAGGAGAGAAAAATCTTATTCCAAACTTATACAATATAGCACTAAAAAATATTTATTTTAGCAATAATAAAAATTTTGGCGGAATCTATCAAGTAAATAATACTAGTTGGACTATTGCAGGGACTATTTCATATTTATGTGGAGTGCCTCTTAGTTTGCCAATAGATTCTAGTGTTATTTTTGGAGATAGATATATAAATAGGACAGAATTCCTCCCACATCTTACATGTATTAGCGATATATTAAAACAAAATAATTACAATCAAATGGCTTTTATTGGTTATGAGAGCAGTTTTGCTGGTTCAAAATATTTCTTTGCTTCGCATAATATTGATATTTTAGATGAAGGATATTTTAAAAAATATGGGGAAATAAAATATGGATATTGGGGAATAAAAGATTCTTTAATATTCAAATTTGCAAAACAATATCTAAAAGATTATAAATCAAATAAACCATTTGTTTTATATATACCAACAGTTGATACACATTATCCAGGTGGATTTACAGATAAGCAATATTGTGGAAATTTAGATAATAACCTAACAGATGCAATAAAATGTAGCGATAAAATCATAAATGATTTTATATCATGGGTAAAAAAGCAAGATTTTTACAATGATACGACTATTATTATACTTGGTGATCATTTAAGTGCTTTTTCTTATAACTATAAAAATAGAAATATTTATAATGCCTTCATCAATGCAAAATTTAGCACAACTCCATCAAAAGATTTATTGATAAATCGCAAATTAAGCCATTTTGATATAACACCATTGATATTAGATTCTATTGGCTTTAAAGTAGAATCTTTTGGACTTGGTAGAAATCCCTTATATGGTAAAACATTGCTAGAAGAATATGGATTAGATGAGATAAACAAACTCATTACTTTAGATTCTAAGGTTTATGAGAGCTTTCTATAAACCTAACTATCAATCCTATAATGCGCCCCTAAGCTTTCTTTTCTTTTTAATGCAGAAATGATGATTTGTCTTGCTACCAAGAGCCTTAGCCTAAGAAGTCTTCCTATTTCACCAAGAAGCATTACTTCCACACCACCAAGTGCAGAATCTAGCCCGCTTTGCGTACGTACAATACCTACTTTATTCCACATAATATCTCTTAGCACATTTTTTAGTCTCTCATCACCATCTTTTTGTAATATTTCATTATTTAATGGAAAATTTCTCTCTTTATTATTTATCGTAGAATTTAGTATTTGTGAAGCTGTAATCTTACTAAATACAAGCCCTTCTAAAAGAGAATTTGAAGCAAGTCTATTTGCTCCATGAACACCATTATTAGCACATTCACCGATAGCATAAAGATTCTCCATTCCTAGCACTTTTGTATCTAGCGAAGTTGCAATACCACCCATAGAATAATGAAATGCTGGAGATATTGGAATCTTATCTTGTGGAATCTTAAGCCCATATGATGCTAACTCTCTATAAATATTTGGGAATCTACATGCAAATTGCTCTTTTGTAAAGCTAGATAAATCAAGAAATGCTTGTTCTTTATTTTTAGAGCAATAATCAAAAATAGCTCTTGATACAATATCTCTAGGTGCCAACTCTCCCCTACTATCATAATCAAATAAAAATCGCCTATTATTTTTATCTACGATAATTCCACCATCACCTCGCACTGCTTCGCTTATTAGCTGTTTTCTTGCATGTGGTGAATTTATATAAGTTGTTGGGTGAAATTGAAGCATTTCTATATCTTTTAATTCTAAATTGTGCTCCAAGATTATCCCATGCAAATCACTACTTATTGTATAAGCATTTGTATGATATTTAAAAAGCCCCCCTACTCCGCCACTTGCAATGACAATATGATTTGCATAGATATTTAGCAATCCTTTTTGTGTTTTTAAGCAAACTCCATACGCCCTGCTATCTTCTATCAATAAATCAATTACAATTGCATTTTTCCATAATGTATGCTCTAAATTTTTTATTAAATGCGTATGTAGCATCCTACCTGTTCCATCACCATTGCTATGGATGATCCTTGATACACTATGCCCACCTTCTTTTGCAAATAAAATCTCATTATCTTTCCTATCGATAGGAAAATCTTGTTTTAATAAATCTTGTAATACATCAAGACTGCCTTCACTTAGTATTTTTACAGCATTTATATCATTTAGATTACTGCCAGCCTCTATTGTGTCTTTTACATGCAATGCTATATCATTATTATCTTTTGCAATAGTAATACCACCCTGTGCATAAAATGTATTACATTCCCATGGCTGTTCTTTGCATAATATTAATACTTTTAGATTCTTTGGTAAAAATCTAGCACAATAAAGCCCCGCTACTCCAGCCCCAATTATAATAACATCATATTTCATTTTATTTAGATTCTACATTATGAGTATTTATTGGATCTGCTTTATATCCACAACCAACAAAACAAAACAAATATGCTATAATCACCAAATGAATAATTTTCAATCTATCATCTCCAATATTCGTAATCAAAATAATTTTAAAAAAATAAACACAATTGAAATTATAAATAAAATAGTTGCAACACTACCTTATAACTTACGAAAATCATTTATGTATTCAAGTATAAAAGGCGAAGTTTTGCTTTTTGCATTCAATCACCCAACAAGTGTAAGTGAATTTAACAATTATAAAAAAAATATAATTCTAAGTACAATAGAACAACTAAAAATTATAAAAAAAGATTCTGATGATTTTGAAATTATAAAAAATATCAAAGATACAAAAGCATATCTCCCAAAAAATATACTAAATAGATTTGATATAGGAAATATTGATATAGGATATAAAACCATAGAATATTATAAAGAAAGAGCAAATGGTGATTTTATCATCGATGAAAATAGCCCTTATGCAAAATATTTTTTATCTATAAAAAATATAATCAAAAAAAATAATGAATCTTCTAACTAGCATAAAAAATCTCCCAAAAGATAGCGGAATTTATGAATATTTTGATGAGTTTGATAGAATCCTATACATAGGAAAAGCAAAAAACCTAAAAAAACGCGTAAGCAGCTATTTTAACCTTAGTGACAACAAAGTCAAACCAAGCTCAAAGCTAAGCCCTAGAATCTACAATATGGTGCAAAAAATAAAATATATAAAAACTATTATAGTAAATAATGAACAAGACGCACTGATCTTAGAAAATTCCCTTATAAAGCAGCTAAAACCAAAGTATAATATCTTACTTCGTGATGATAAGACTTATCCATATATTTTGATTGACAATAGCTCATCCTTTCCAAGACTAGAAGTTGTAAGAAAAGTAGTAAAAAATAAAGATCATTTATATTTTGGACCTTATGCAAGTGGTATAAAAGATATTACAGATAGTATTTATGAGATTCTGCCACTTGTGCAAAAAAAAAGTTGCCTAAAAGAAAAAAAGGCTTGTCTATTTTATCAAATAAATAGATGCTATGCACCATGTGAAGGCAAAATCTCACAAGATGAATATAAAAAAATCATCAAAAAAGCAATAGATTTACTAAAAAATCCAAATAAGCTAATAAAAATGCTAAATACAAAAATGCTCTCTTTGGCTTCTAATTTACGATTTGAAGAAGCAAATATATTAAAATTTAGGATAAAAAAGATAAGCCAATTTTCTAATTTTAGCACTATTGACTTAGCAAAATTATACAACTTTGATATATTTGCGATATATAGTAACAATAATAAAAAAAGCGTGCTTATTAAGCTATTTATGCGAGATGGTAAAATCACTTCAAGTGATTATTATTTCATTAATCACAATGACAATGATATTAATTTATCTTATTTATATTCACAAGCCCTAATTAATCATTACAAAAACAATATAGCATTAAATCTAGATTCTATACTACTGCCAATAGATTTAGAAGATAAAGATGAGATATTATCTTTTATCCAAAGTGATAAAAAAATCAATATTACAAAACCAAAAAACAAAGAGCAACAAAATCTAATAGATTTAGCACTAAATAATGCAAAAAATATCATAGAAAGCAATAGCGATGATAAGCTATTAGAATCTATCCAAACTTTACTAAGATTGCAAAATATACCATATAGGATAGAAGTATTTGATACAAGTCATCATAGTGGAGATTCTATCGTAGGTGGTATGATAGTATGGCAAGCTGGGAGGGAACTTGAATTTATAAAAGATAGTTATAGAAGATATAATTTAACAGGGATTGATGAATACTCTCAAATGCAAGAGTTATTAAGTAGGAGAGCAAAAGATTTTTCTACCACTCCACCTCCTGATTTATGGCTAATAGATGGTGGAAAAGGGCAAATAAATATAGCTAAAAGTGTATTAGATTCTAGTGGGGCAAATGTAGATATAGTAGCCATAGCAAAAGAAAAAGTAGATTCTAAAGCATATCGTTCTAAAGGTGGGGCAAATGATATACTCCGCACAAATGAACTTACAATAAAGTTAAATAAAAATGATGATAGATTACTATTTTTACAAAGGCTAAGAGATGAAGTCCATAGATATGCTATCACATTTCATCGTCAAAAAAAGGCAAAAAATATGCTAGATTCTACATTTTCAAAAGCACAAATAAAAAAGCTATTAAACCACTTTGGCTCATTTGAAAATATCAATAATGCTAGTAGCGATATAATAAAAGAAATATTAAAAAAGAAATATTAATAGATAGATTCTATATAGAATATGATTTTAATTTATTATCTTTATTTTTTTAGATAAAAGACTTTAAAACTTTATTATCAAACAAATTAGAATCTAGTAAATATGATGCAAAATTTTGATAGAATCCAAAATTCTAAGATTCTAAATACTTTTTCTTTGATTGAGGATTCTAAAAAATTGGCTGATAAGATACTATTTTATTATTCTGTTTGCTTGCTATCTTTTAGCACGATTCTATCATATTCGCTAAGCACCTATGCAATAGACTTTTATGGATATGGAGAGTTTCACTTTTTTGTTAGACAATTATTTGCAGTTGTGATTGGAATTTTGCTTATGTGGCTATTTTCACAAGTAGAACCTTCAAAGCTTATTTATAAATTTGGATTTTTTATACTATTTTTTTCTGTATTTTTGATAATTATTATGCAGTTTTTACCAGATAGCTTTGCAAGCAGTGCTGGTGGTGCAAAAAGATGGATTAGATTGCCCGGATTTTCACTTGCACCATCTGAATTTTTCAAAATTGGATTTATAGTATTTTTGGCTTGGAGTTTTTCTAGAAAATTTGTAGGAGTGGAAAGAGATAGTGTATTTTCCGAGCTATTAGTTTTATTGCCATATATTTTTGTATTTGGATTTATTGTGTTTTTTATTGCTGTTATGCAAAATGACTTAGGGCAAGTAGTATTAATGGCAATTATACTTGGTATTATGCTACTTTTTGCTGGTGGGAGCTTTAAGCTTGTAGGAATATTATTTCTAACTTCACTAGCACTTGCTATAGTAGCCATCATTACAAGTGAACATAGAATAATAAGAGTAAAAACTTGGTGGGGAAGTATCCAAGATTTAGTCCTATCAATATTTCCTGAAAATCTAGCACAAAGCATGAGGATAGAAAATACACCAGAACCATATCAGGTATTTTATTCAATTTCTGCAATGAATAATGGCGGAATCTTTGGAAGTGGTATTGGCGATGGTATCATAAAACTTGGATTTTTAAGTGAAGTCCATACCGATGTAGTTTTGGCTGGATTGGTAGAAGAAGGCGGAATAGTTGGGCTTTTTATTTGTTTGCTATTTTTTGCAGTGATTTTATATAGAATCTTAAAAATTGCAAATAGAACAAAAGATAATGTATATTCATTATTTTGTATAGGCGTAACAATTATGCTTGGCTTTTCATTTTTGATAAATGCTTTTGGAATCACTGGAATCATACCTATAAAAGGTATTGCTGTGCCATTTTTAAGTTATGGTGGTAGTGCAATAATTGCTACTTGTATTGCTATAGGTATGGTGCTATCCATTAGTAAGACTATAAAATAAAAAAAGGGAACTTTATGAAAATTACACTTCTAAATCATACACCACTAAGCGTATGTTCTCATGCAATTAGAACTTGTTGGCAAAGCTTTGATAAAGGTGATAATGGTGGTAGTATAGACAGAGCCTTAATAGATAGAGTTGGTAATAAAAATAAACATAAATCCACGCTAGAACATATATATTATACATTTTACATTCAAGGTATTAGTAGGGCTTTGTTGCAAGAATTAGCTAGACATAGGATTGCTTCTTATAGTGTAAAATCTACAAGATACACACTAAAAGAACTAAAAGCAGAATCTAGTTTTTTACCAGTAGAAGAAAATGAGCAAAAAGCTAGTAAATATTTGGTATTAACAAATGATAAAAATGTAGATAGTGCAAGCATAAAAGCACTAGAAAATCTAAGATTAATATTGCTTGAAAATACAAGTTTAGATATCGCAAAATATTGCTTGCCAGAGAGTTATAAGACTGAACTTACCTGGAGTATAAATGCAAGAAGTCTGCAAAATTTCTTAGAATTACGAAGTAGTAAAAGTGCATTGTGGGAGATTAGAGAGCTAGCAAATAAAATCTATGAGATTCTACCAGATGAACATAAATATATTTTTAAAGATTGTGTAGCAAATTAATTATAAATTAATTTGCCTATATTTTTAAATTTTTTACTTATTATTTATCACTTGCCTTTTGTAGTGCATTTTTATATTCCTCATCACTTACAAGTTCAAGCCAAGTTACATTTTTAGAATCTTTTGTGCCTGTAAGTGCGATGTGAGCACCGCTAGATTTACTTGTCGCACCATGAAAATGCTTGATATTTGGTGGGCAAGAAATCACATCACCTTTTTTAGCAATAAAGCTTTCACCAGATTCTGTGCTTGTTAAAATTTCACCATCTGTTACTATCAAAGTCTGTCCTGCTGGATGTGTATGCCACGCACTTCTAGCATTTTTACTAAACTCAACTAAGCCTCCGCCAAAGTTACGCCATGAATTATCCTTAAACATCATATTTACCTTGACTTCACCACTAAATATTTTAGAATCCCCTTTAAAGCTTCCTAAGATCCCTGCCCTATCAATGAATTGTGTTTCACTCGCCATTACCATACTCCCTAAAGATATAATCAATACTAATATTTTAAATATTTTTTAATCCTTATGAAAAAATTATAAAAAAATCATTATAGCATGTAGAATATTTTTAGTTTAAAATATTTTAGTTCTATTCTTCTTACTACTATAAAGTTCTCTATTACGCAAAAATACCATTACAAAACATATGATAATAAAAATAACTGACCCAAGAGTTGCAAAACGAGAACCCTCTAAAGATACAAAAAGCCCGCAAGCTATTGTGCCAAAAGTAGTGCCTATATTTGCCGTGCTAATAAATAATCCATTAGCAAATGCTTTTGCACCTTTGGCTGGCTCTAAAAGCATAAAATGACTAGCAGAGTTTAAAATCCCTGCAAACACCACCAAGAATACATAAAATTAGTATAGTAACATAACCCATGGCACCAAAAATAAAAAGCAATATATAAAAAACAAGCATTACACAAGGGAGTGCTAGCAAGAGTTTTGCAGGATTTTTAAGCAAAGTTTGCCCGCTAAAAAATTCCCTACCACACAAGTCAAACCATACATAAAAAGACTGCGGATATGTTGCACATCTTTTGGTGCAGATTTGTTACCTTTGTCTATAACATCTCCAAAAAGTATGCGCTGAGTTTCTAAGCCCTTTTCTTGTCTTTGTGCTCTTGTGATTTTTTGTTGTGATTTTTTGTTGTGATTTTAGTGGCAGTTTAATACCTTTGTCTTTAAAAATCTTATTACATATATTAAGGAATTCTAAACTTTTAGATAGCCCTATATATGTAGCTTGATAGATCAACTCTTTTGTTTCTATTGCTGTAATATATGGCGTATTTTGTAAAGTTTTTGTATCTTTTGTATCAGATTATGCTACAAGCATAGAATCTAAGAGTATATTAAAAAGATTTGCTCCTTGTGTGCTTATCACTGCAGCTAAGCTTATTTTTGCTCTTGTGGAAGCATCAATTTGTGTGCTTTCTTGCATTACTTCAGATTCCATAAAATAGCGCATATTAGCGATAAATTCAGGATCACTTTGTGATAACTCATTTAACTCTTTTGTATCAAAAATATTTTGTGGCATTTTTGCTCCTTTATTTATTTAAAATCGAATTAAAAAGCATTACACTTGGTGTATGTCAAGGTTTTTTTGAAGAAATTTATATTTTTTAAAAAATAGTTTTATTTTTCTAAAAAATGATTTTAAATATAGACACTTTTTACTTTCATTCCTATCATTCGCGACTCTCTGCAAAAAGTTGTAACTGCTATAGTAGTTTTTATCTTTGATGAGAATCTTTTTTAAAGTGGGATATTTCAATCTTGTAGGGAGCAAATGACATGTCCAAAATATCATATTTACCTATGCAAAGCATTGCGATATTTATAATAATCCCTCTTTTTTGCTAAAAAATTATATCTAGCTCCAAGAATTTGAAAGCTACTTCCGCTCAAGCCTCACGCGAGAATCTGAAAGCTTTTCCACTCTATATTTTCGTAATCTATTAAATAACGCGATAAGTATCGCACTAATTGCCACAAGTGTCAAAATCCCAAACACTATTAACATACCAAAATCTGCCTGCATGCTAGAATCTCCAGGAATCGCCATAAGCGCATCCGAGGTAGTAGGTGTCATAAAATAAGTCCTTGCTACAAGTGCGATGATAGCTATCACAGCACCCACTGCCACCACACACGCCACCGCACCTGTGGCTTTTATCCGCACGACTTTTTACGCGAGATTCCCTTCGATTTCTATCGAGCTTTGATTACTTGCAATAGCCTCTTTTAGCCCCGCTTCATCGCTCACTGTGCCATTATTTATCGCTTCATTTTGCGCCATTTCACACCTCCAAGTTTTTATAATAAAAATACATAAAAGCTATACTATAGCAAATTTTCACCCTTTGAGGCTATTTTGACACTAGATTTTGTTGCTTTTTGCGTTATGATAACACCTCAAATTACCAAATTGAGGAGTTTTTATGCTATCAAAATTATTTAGCTCTAGAACACATAAATTTGAACAAATTGCAAGAAAAATACTTTTGTGTGCGGGCATTGGTTCAGGTGCAAGTGTAGATTCTAGCGGAGAGGCATGTGTATTTAAAGTATTGAGCAAAAATCTCAAATCCCCGTATTGCATTTTTGATGTAGGTGCAAACAAGGGTGATTACGCAACCTTATGTCTTAAAGCCTTAAATGGGGGGGGGTGATAGCAAGTCTGCATTGTTTTGAGCCTTCTATTCCTACTTTTGAACTCCTTTTACAGCGATTTAAAAACACTGATGAAAACATAATTCTTAATAATTTTGCGCTGGGCGCACAAGAACAAGATGCCACACTTTATTATGACAAGCAAGGGTCGAGCTTGGCTTCGCTTAGGCGATTAGATCATTTTAATATTAGTTTTGAACAAAGCCAAAAGGTGCATATAAACACACTTGATACTTATTGCAAAATGCACAATATAGAGCATATTCATTTATTGAAGCTTGATGTCGAAGGACACGAACTAGATGTTTTAAATGGCGCGCTAGAATTATTTGCAAAAAATGCCATTGATATTGTGACATTTGAATTTGGTGGGTGCAATATTGATACAAAAACCTATTTTCAGGATTTTTGGTATTTTTTCAAGGATAAAAATATGTCAATTTATAGAATCTTACCAAATAGCAAGCTCTACAAAATACCAGAATACAGGGAATTTTACGAACAATTTGTTACGACAAATTATGTTGCGACGAAAGACAACCTTAGACTTTAAGAATTTTTAGGGCTTTTAAGCCCTTTTATTTTCCTGCCCGCAAGGTTTTGAGTGCGTCTTTTGTGTCCTTATCTACGCGTAAAGAATCACAAATTTTGCTAATTGTTTTATTATGGATAAAGGGCTTTAGGCTATTGCTTTTAAGTGCTTTATAAATTATAGAATCTGTTAGCGTATTTTCTTTGATAAAAATAATGCTAAAAAACCCATGCAATTGTCATATTGATATAATAAAATTCAGAATCTATATTTTGCAAATGTTCTAAAATCTTGCTAGATTTTTGTGGAATAAATGCAAGCATTCCAACAATACCAAGACGCGATATAAATTCCCCTTTGTTTGCGCTTAGTTCTAGCAAAAAAAATTAAAATATTCCTCGCAAAATTCTTGCCCAACCTTTGGTGTAAATATATCACAACTCACCCAGCTTCTTAGATTCTTGATTAAAAGCCTAGTTAGTTTTATAAACTCGCAAAATTCTTGTTTATTGTTTATCTCATGTGCGCTTAAAACAATGCTAAGCAGCATTTCGATTTCTGCATATAGAATCTCATTATTGTTTTTTAAATAAAATTCCAAAAATGCCTTATCTTGCCCTTGCTTTTTTAACTCCTTTGCAATGGAGCACAAACAAGGCACATTCACACCCAAAATCTCACGATTGTTTGGCGTAAGCTTTGTATGAAAATCTTTATACTTTTTGCTTGCCTGTGCTTTTAAAAATTCTAGCAATTTTTGTTTAGAATCTAAATCAAACTTTTGCATTTTGCCTCTATTTTCACCAAAACACTTTTACAAAATCCCCTCAACTTCGCTTAATGCAAGCTCTAGGTTATGTTTTACTTGTTCGCATAAGACTTGTGGGCTTTCAAGTGCTTCTAAGTCTTGTAAATTCTCATCTTTTAGCCAAAAAATATCTAAATTACTCTTATCTCGCTCTAAAATCTCACTTATACTAAAGCTTTTAAATCTTTCTCTTTCTTTGCGTTTTTTAAAATCTATAGCACAAAAACATTCCTCAAATTCCTTTAAATGCTCGCTACTTAAAGTATTTGTAACTAGGCTTAAATTCATATTTGTGCGTAAGTCATACACCCATACTTTTGCGTCCTTATCTTTTGGCTTTACTTTATCAAAAAACACCACATTCGCCTTTACACCTTGTGCGTAAAAAATCCCAGTTGGTAGGCGTAAAATCGTATGCAAGCTAAAATCATTTAAGAGCTTTTTTCTCACCTTTTCACCAGCCCCGCCCTCAAAAAGCACATTATCAGGAAGCACTACAGCCGCCTTTCCGCCGATATTTAAAATACTCATTATATGTTGTAAAAAATTTATTTGCTTATTTGAAGTGCTTGCAAAAAAATCATCTCGACTATATTCTTCTTTTTGATTTTTCACCTTGCCATCGCTGCTAAGCACTTTTGTAGCGGACTTTTTACCAAAGGGCGGATTAGTTAGCACCATATCAAAACGCTTCTCGCCCCTTTTAGCAAGAGAATCTCCGATTTGTATATCAGGTTTATAAATCCCATGCAAATACATATTCATCGCACATAAACTCGCCACAAGTTGCGTTACATCTTTACCTGCAAGGCTTTGCGTCTTTAGCTTTTCTAGCTCATCTTTATTTGGTTTTTGCTTTTTCATATACTCAAATGCACTAAGCAAAAAGCCACCCGTCCCGCACGCAGGGTCGCAAATTTGCATGCCAATTTGTGGTCGCATAAGCCTTACTATACTATCAATCAGCACCCTAGGCGTAAAATACTGCCCCGCTCCAGCCTTTGTTTCAGTCGCATTTTTTGCTAGCAAGCCCTCATAAATCGCACCTTTTACATCGACATTTAGCCCCATCCAAGTTTCACTATCAATGAGCGTAAAAAGCTTTTTAAGTTTATTTGGTTCTTTTATTTTATTTTGTGCGCCATTATAGATTAGTCCCATTACGCCACCTTGCTTTGAAAGGGTGTTAAGCGCGTTGTTATAAGCTTCCAAAAGCTCCTCACCATCAAGGGCATTGAGCTCTTTCCAGCGAAACTTGCTTGGAATCTGCGAAGTCTCGCCCACCTCTTCTTTTTCATCTTCCATTTTTAAAAAGAGCAAATAGCTAATCTGTGCCACATAATCTGTATAAGTAACCCCATCATCACGCAAAATAGTCGCAAAATTCCACACTTTTGTAACGATTGCATTTTCTTGCATTTTTATCCTTTTTTAGATTTATTTATCGCTTTGAGATAGCTTTTGTCATTATAGACGAAGCGAATTTATCCATAAAAAATAATCGCAGCGAAGTTGCCACCATATAAAAGATATTTCGCTATGCTCAATATGACAAAAGGTATGCCTGCAGCGCATATTCATGAGATTACTAAAGAAACTTCGCTATGCTCATTTTGCCACGTCAGCCTGCGACTTCCTCGCAATGACTCACAAGGTTGCGCTGCGCGATTTGTTTTTTATTGGATTGCACGCCGCACAAGCACGGCTCGCAATGACGATAGACATGCTGCGGCAGTTCGCCCATGCAAAATCCACGAATACGTCGCAATGACGACATACACATTGCTTTGGTTCATAAACCAACAATCCAATTTAGCACACACTATTGCTTAACGTCTTTGCAAGCCCGCCTAGTGCGGTTTCTTTGTATTTCTCATTCATATCCTTGCCTGTTTGAAACATCGTCTCAATCACGGCATCAAGGCTCACGCTTGGCGTGCTTTTGCGGTTTAGCGCAAGGCGTGCCGCGCTAATTGCCTTAATCGCACCAAATGCGTTGCGTTCAATGCACGGAATCTGCACAAGCCCAAAGGCAGGGTCGCATGTTAGCCCCAAATGATGCTCCATAGCGATTTCAGCGGCGTTGCAACATTGCGCGACATTGCCACCTAACACACAAGCCATAGCACCCGCCGCCATAGAGCTAGCCGAGCCAATCTCTGCTTGACAGCCCGCCTCTGCGCCGCTAATGCTCGCGTTTTTCTTATAAAGCGAGCCGATTAACATCGCACAGAGCAAGAAATCTATGATTGCATCGTCATTAAAGCCCACCGTGTGATTCTTAAGATACAGCATAACAGCAGGGATTACAGCACATGCGCCATTTGTTGGAGCGGTAACCACACGCCCGCCGCCCGCGTTCTGCTCGGCAATGGCGATGGCATAAAGGCTGATATAATCGATGATTCCAAATGGGTCGGTCGTCGGGTGCATACGCTCAAACATACCCTTAGCGCGGCGGTGCAAATGCAGCGGTCCGGGCAGATTCTCTTCTTTTGGGTGACAGCCTTGCATATAAGAATCCTGCATAACTTGCCAAATTTCAAGGCAATAATTGCGGATATAATCAAGATTGTTAAATTGTAGCTCATAATTAAGGGCGATTTTTGCTAGATTCTGTTTTGTTTTTTTCGTAATCTCCATTAAATCTTTTGCGTTGTTGATATTAATTTTTTGCTTTGTATCAGATATAGAATCTATTGCTTGCATTTGAGATTGTGTTTTAACAAAACCGCCGCCGATTGAATAATATGTCTCGCTTGCAATGATATTATTTTGTGTATTATAAGCCTCAAAAGAAATAGCATTTGGATGCAGCGGCAGGAAGCTAGAATCAAAGATTAAATCACTTTCATAGTTAAATGCAATATCCTTTTTTCCGCATAATAATATATGTTTATTGTTAAGTGCATTATTTAGAATCTGCGCTTGGATTTCATGAGTTGCATCTTTTGCTTTTAGTCCATTTAGCCCCCAAATTGCGGCATTATCGCTTAAATGCCCCTTGCCTGTTAGGCTAAGTGAGCCAAATAATCTAACAGCTATGCGATTGATAGAATCTAGCTTAGATTCTATCATATCACAGAACAAATTAGCCGCTAGTATTGGTCCTAATGTATGTGAAGAGCTAGGTCCAATTCCAATTTTAAAAATGCTAAGATTACTCATGTTTATCCTTATGCTTAGAATCTGTGACTAAATATGCTACCCCACCATCTTATAAACAACGCTAATAATTGTTAGAATCCCAGTAATTAAAACAAATCCATCAAGGCTGCTGTTGCGATATTTTTTAAGTTTTGCAACCGTCCAAATAGCAAAAATAGGCATAACAAATAAAATCATAGCAATAATAGGTCCACCTAGTGATTCTATAAAATCTAGTACGCTTGGGTTTAAATACGCAACAATAATAATTGTAACATACATAAAAATTGTGCTAAATATTTTGATATATGAAATATTAGGAGTCATTCCAGCTGTTTTTACACCTTTGCGGATAATTCCATTTAAGCCCTCATAAGCCCCAAAATAATGCCCAAAGAATGATGAGCCAATTGCTAAAAATGCAACAAGTGGCGCACCATAAGATATAATTGGATTATCAACTTTGTTAGCAAAATATGAAAGAATCGGGATATTTTGCGACCTTGCTTCCTCAAAATCCTGCGGAGCTAGTGATAAAATACATGAAAATACAAAAAACATTACAAAAACAAGTAACATAACCGCCGTCCAGAATAGAATCTGATTGCTCTTTTTAGACGCATCTTGTTCATATTCTCGCCGAACGCTTATGCTAAAAGTCGAAATAGCAGGAGAGTGGTTAAACGCAAATACAAGCACGGGCAAAGTTAGCCATACGATAATTAAAAATTCATCAGCCTGCGGGATATTTCCTAATGATTCTAGATTCCAATATGGAATAAGATAAATCGAAAATACAAATAAAACAAGACATAATGGATAAACTAAAATATTGCAAGCCCATGTAATCCATTCTTCTTTTAAAAACATCACCGCCATTAATGCAGAAACAAGGATAAAAGCCAAAGTCGCTCGTTCACAATGAATATCAAATTGATTTACAAGAAAACTATCAACAGTATTTGTGATTCCAACGCCATAAGCCAAGCAAATTGGATAAATCGCAAAGAAATATAGAATCGTAATTGCAAGGCTAACATTGCGCCCCCAATATTCCTCCGCAACCTGCGTAATATCGTGTTCGCTGTTTTTTGCTTCCAACACAAATCGGCTAAGTGCGCGATGAGATAGCCACACCATCGGAAAAATCAAAACGGTCATAATAATAACGGGTAAGATTCCGCCTGTCCCAGCCTTAATCGGCAGGAATAAAATCCCCGCTCCAACGGCTGTCCCGAACAATGACACCATCCAGCGGGTATCAAAGCTTGTCCATTTAGGCATACACACTCCTTATCTAAAGTCTATTATATCATAGCGAGTTTAACTTGAATTTTTCTAAAGGATAGGCAAAATACAATGCTAAACTTTAGAAATATTTTATACTCTAATAGATAGCAAAATTAGCTAGATAAAAAGATTTATATAATATTTTCTGCAAGTATGAACAAAGGATTTTTATAATAAGAAAAGCAATCTATACCTTATACTCGTCATTGCTAGAGCTTTTTCTCTTGTCATTGCGAACGAAGTGAAGCAATCCAGATTCTGCCTTTTTGTCATTGCGAGAGCTTTTTCTCTTGTCATTGCGAACGAAGTGAAGCAATCCATAAAATAATAGATTGCCACGCTCCCGCTGGTCGCTCGCAATGACAAATCCCGCCGTCATTGCGAGGAAGCCAAAGGCTGACGAAGCAATCCATAACAACAATCCACACATAATAACCTTTAATAATCATACCAAATCCTCATATAAATCCCTCCACTTAGGATTTGAATTTGTAATAAGCTCCAATTTCTTTGCTCTACTTCCACCTTTAAGCTGTTTTTCTCGCAAAATCGCATTTTCTATATCATCAAAAATTTCATAATATCCCAACTTATCCACACCATATTTTTTAGTAAATCCATCTGCAACCTTATTTTTATGCTCATATATCCTTTTAACTAAATTGCTTGTAACACCTACATAAAGCGTGCCATTTGGTTTATTAAAAAGTATGTAGATATAGGCTTGCTTCATTTACTTCCTTTTGTTGTTTATAGATTGCTTCGCTCGTTTCACTCGTTCGCAATGACGGAATAGAAAATGTCATTGCGAGAGCTTTTTCTCTTGTCATTGCGAACGAAGTGAAGCAATCCAGATTCTGCCTTTTTGTCATTGCGAGCGTAGGCGAAGCAATCCATAATGCCTAGCATACCAACTCACCCTTAAAGGCTTGGTTTAAAAGCGAGGATTTGAGTTTTTGGAGATTTTCTAGGCTTGCATTCACAAACTGCGCCAACTTCTCCAAATGCGCAAATTTGGATTCTAAAATCTGCACGATTTGCTTTTGGGTTTCAAGGGGTGGGAGGGGGATATGAAGTTTTGAAAAATTTGTAGCAGAAATTTCTTTAAAGGTTGTCCCACTTGCAACACTTTCTGCCAATCTTTTAGAATACAATAAAAAATAATAAATATATTCACTGCTCACATTGCTATGAGGAATTAAATTCTTAAACCCTTGATTCGTGCATAAAGTATTTGAAGCAATTGCAACATACCCAATCGGTGCTCTTGATGAAAAAAGAATAGAATTTGGGGGCAAAAGTCTAGCCGATGAGTTTTTTAAACCTTGTTCGCTAAGGTTTCTTTTCCCTTTTGAGATATATTTTTCTTTATAACCTGATAAGTCTGCGGGTGTAATCCAAGCAATTTCTCCATCAAAATTATCTTTGTTGCTTGTGGAGGGAGTGCCACCTGAAACAACCTTGCCTATCTCCCCAAGTGTTTTGACTTCCCAATTTTTAGGGAGAGTGTGGGTATTATTGTCTTTAGATTCTTTGGCTAAAGCCTTAGAATGGCAATCATAGTGAGACTCTGCACCCACTTCGTGGTGTGAAAAATCGGAAAAAGCAGGAGCAGTAGTGCCTCATGCCCGATTTTTTGCTAGAAGTGGAGAGTGTGCAGGCTCTCCCTTTGTGCAAAAGAAAGGGAGCATTTCTTTTGTTAAAGGGAGCGGGGAGGGATTAGATTTTCTTTGTGAAAAAGAAAGCATGGAAATAGGTGTAGTGATTTGAGATTCTGTGAGTTTGCCGCTAAAGGCGGAGTGGAGCAAGGAGGATTTAAGACGCGGAATGTTGGTTTGAACCGCCTTAAGATGACGCACTGCCTCATCAATGTGTGCAAAGGCATTTTCTAGCTTTTCCACTATGGCTTTTTGCACCTCAAGCGGCGGAAGGGGGATTTGAATTTGCTTAATGCGGTCTTTGCTTACTCCACCTATTAAACCCGACATATTAAGCCTAAATTTTTGCATAAAATAATCACTTTGCAAATAATAATAAATAAATCTAGGTTCATCTTGCAAAGTTTCAAAACAACAAAGTTTATTTACAAAACAGACTTTTTGATTTGTAAAACCTATCTTGCGTCCTGCACTTCCACCCTCTATACACAATAAAGAAGAATTAACTTTTGCTGTTTTAAAATCTTTTACTTTTTCAAAAGGAATTTTTACCCCATTATTGTAATTGATTACATTGTCAAAACCTATATCTTTTGTTGCGATATAATTTAGCCCTTCCTTTAAATTTGTAAATTCTTTTTCTTTTTTTGCTTGATTTATGCTATTACCTGTGTAAATCTCACACACTTCCCCAAGCGTTTTAACTTCCCAACCTTGCGGGAGATTATTCATCATTATTTTCTCCATTTTGTGGATTGGATGTTTGTAACATTTCAAATAAAATTTTATTTCTCAATTTTGCAATATTCAATAAATCTTGAGAGGCAAGCAAAGTTAAATACATAGAGATAGGATTTTGTTGATTTTCTGGATAAAAGTTTATATTACCCTCAAAACTGCTTGTGGTATATGGAATTTTTTTAAAATCAGGGCTGCCATAATCTTTATACTCATTTTCTATATCTTTATTGTTTGCAATGATATAACCAAAAAATTTACATTCTGACATATCAATATCAATGCCACCTTTAGTTTGTCCTTTGCCATATATAGACTCTGCATATTTTTTAATTTGATTTATCATATCTCCTACATTATGGGCTTTTTTGGGTTTTTTTAAGCTCTATTAACACAATATGGCTTGGTTGGCTTTCATTGTCTATAAAGGGATTAATATAAAACGCTACATCTACTTCACTTTTACCCCTTTTTGCGTTATATCCTTCAGTAAAATATGAAAACTTATCATCTAAAAGCCACAGATTATGATTTGCTATCACTAAATTTTCACATTTTTTATCTGTTAAGAGTTGATGAAAATCATCTTCGCTAAAGTTAGAATCCCCCATCATCTTTTCTAAAAGTTTTAAAATTCTCTCTCTATGCTTTACATAGAGATATAATGCCGATTTTTGTAGTCTATCATCTAATTGACTATCTTCTTTAAGCCAAAAATCTTTCTCTAAATTGCTTTTTTTTCTATGGCTTCCTTAATAAAATCTTCTTTTGTAATAATTTTATGTCCATTAATTGAACTAGGTTTTTGCATAAAGTCAGCCAAAAATGGAAGTTCTTGCTTTGTAATACTTAAATTTTGTATGGATTGGTTTTGTTGATTTTCAAAATAATCTTTAAATTTTTCATCTAATATTTTAGTTATTTCCTTTTTGATTTCATTCTTAATATCCTCAATTTCAACGCTCAAACCATCGTGTGTAATTCTGTCGTCTAATAAAGGAGAGGATATGTATATTGTTTGTTTTAGATTTTTTATTTCCCTATCATATTCAAGACTCTTATCTACCAATAGTTTGTGTGCTACTAATTTTATATTTAATTTTTCATTGCCTTTTACGCTTAATAAAAATACATTATATTCCTTTCGTTGAATGATAATTTTATAATTTTCTTTTTTTACTTTATTTAGAGGTATAGTTTCTACCTTTTCATCTATGGCGATAGAAAAATTTAAATTATCTAAGTCGCAAAATAAAAATGCAAAATTATCTAAAATCCATTCTTGTAGCTTTGTCATATCCTTTTTGTATTTATCTATAAATGTTTTTAAAAGATTTTCTTTTATTATTAATGTTAAACTTGTTCCATTTTCCTCATTTGATTCCTGTGGTGTTTTTTCAAGTTCATCAAATAAATTAAGTTCTGATGGATAGTTAAATGAAAAATTTTTATTGTCATTAATAGTATCAAAAAATGCTTTTTCACTAAAATATAGATATACAAGCCTCCCTAAACCTTTGCTGGGAAGATTGTTTTCTGTTTTTAATTTATTTTGTTTTGCAATATTAAAAAATATTTGTTTGTCCTCAAGTGAAAAGCCTATGCCATTGTCTTTAATGATTATGGTATTATTTTTTGAATCAATTTTTATTTCTATCTTAGGTATATATTGGATATTTTTTCTTCTTGTTTTTTCAATAATACAAGCGTGAATCGCATTTGAAATAGCCTCTCTTAAAATTAATGAGACACCATTTTTTTTATTTTTATATGTTCTTTCTGCTAACCCTTTAATATCTGCATAAGAATTTTGCATAATTACTCCTTTGATTTTTATTTTTTACCTTACTAAGCTCAAGCTTAACCTTTCTTATCCTCCGCTAACTCTTGCAACCTCTCTACCAAAACCACCACTTGTGTATAAGGAGTTTGCCTTTGTGCTTCATTTTACTTTTATTATGCAGTTTGTGAAATACTCTCAAAATATTTTTCACTCTCTTCATTATTAAGATATGAAACATAAGCAATATGATTAGGATTCAAAAAATCCTCTTTACACGATTGAATTTCTTTTTCATCAGCAGAGACGATACCTAAAAGGTTAATATTCATTTTTGTATAATTTTTGTCCTTTAAACTAAAATACATAATATCTTGAATATCTTTTTTATCATTTACGCTACCAAACCTACCATAATACTTTTTTTGTGTCTTTTTATTGATAAGAGAAAAAGAATAATCATTGTGAGATTCTAATAAAAGCTTTGTTTGAAATTTCTTTTCAAATATGATTTTTGTCCTCTCATTCGCTTCTTTGTATCGTTCTTTCATATCTTTAATGTGAAACTTATAACCGATATAATCCTCATATAAAATATTTGCTACCTCATTTATGCCTTGTTCGCTTACTATGGAATCTATCTCGCTGAAGCGTAAATGATTATCATACCAAGATTGTGCTTTTGTTTCTTGTCTTATGTTTTCTAAGAAAAAAGGCAAGGCTTTTTTATCAATGGAGGGGAATTTAAAAAGGTGCTTAATATGCTCTTGGCTTTTATCAATATAGATTTGTTTTTTATTGCCTTGCTCGTCCCATAGCCAAATACCTACATTAAAAAACTCATCACTTCTTATATGTGGAAAGTATTTTATCACCCTATAAGTGTAGATTTTACGCATTAAAAATCCTTTTTGATTGCTCTCTTTTGGCAATGATTTGGGCTAAATATTCTTGCTCCTGTGATTGTGCCTCAAATAAATGCGTGATTTTACAAATATTTTGGATAATATTGTCTAGTTTAACTTTATCAATCTTTGAACGCCAATGTTTAATATTTTTTCTCTCTATTTCGTTAAAAAGATAATCTCTAAAGCAACATTTATCAAAATAAATTTCATTTGCACCAAACAATCCCGTTTTTGATACTAACTCCTCAAAGAGATAGAGCGAATCTAATGCTAAACCAAAATCAATCAACCAATGCTTTTCGTTAGAATCTTTCAAGATATTAGGATTTTCTGCACTTCTATCTGTATTCATCAATCTTGCGTCATAATTAATAGTTAAGCGTTTAAATTCTTGTGTGAAGTTTATTTGGGTGAAAGGCTTACTTGCATTAAGTATAAACTCTACACCTAGATTCAAGCCCTTTGAAACCTTAAGGTTTTCATAGGCTTGTTTTTCTCTCTCGTCTTGACTATTTGCGAATTTCTGTGCTAGGCTAAGTGTCTCGTCATTGACTTCAAGGAGGCAAAACTTTGGAATATAAGAGGCATTTAAAGCATTTAGGTAAAGATAAGAAAAAATTTCAGCAAAAAGCTCTTTTGATGAGGTAAAAGGTTTATCATTTGAATCAAAAGTTTTGATTCTTGTCTTTAAAATATAATCTTTTCCATCATTTGCAACAATATGCAGGGGACAAGTCATTCCATAGCCCATTACTCTTTGTATTCTGTTGATTAGTTTTCTTTCCACCGCTCTACCGCCTCAATAAACTAGAATAATACCTTTTGTTTACTCACATTTTCTTAACCCAATCAATACAGGCAAAATTTACTTCCCCCTACCCCACCAATGCCAAGCTTAGTTCCTCTACAAGATTTGGCAAAGAATCCTTTAAAGATTATAGAATTTGTATTTGTTAGTTTCTAGTGCAATCTTAGCCAAGAGTTGCTTATAAGTGCTTTTATTTAAGCCTTGTAATTGAGGATTGTAAGTATTTTACTGGCTTATAGTAGAATTTGTTTTTTGATAAAATATGCACTAGAAATTTTAAGATAAAGAGGGGCTGTTTTATGACAAATGATGAAAAAATTTTTAAGGAATTTCAAGAGCGTTGGAGTTTGGAAAAAGTCAGAAATATGACTTTAGAGGAATATACAGGACTAGGTGGAGCAAATAGAGATGATTTTACTTATTGGATAGAACATAAACTGAAACATCTTGGTAGTATTAAGGGAGTAGCTGGCGGTTTAGGCAATTTGAAATTTGGTATTTGTCATTGTAATGGGAAAGAATACAAAGTAAAGGCTGAACATCTCTATTCGCAAGATAAACAATATGCTTGGTTAAAAGATTTTTATGACAAAAATAATAATCCAGAAGAAGCATTCAAAATTATCAAGTCAAAAATAGTTGAAGTTATCCAATACAGCAAAAATAATCAACTTGATAAGATAGAAAATATAACTTTAGAGCATTCATTTAAATGGAAAATTGCCTTTCATTACCAAGAAATTGAGAATATGAAAATGGTTTGCATATTTAGCGAAAATGTTTTACAAAAAATCGCAAAGGGAGAAAAATTAGGGGAAAATCTAAGCACAGCACAAATTTATGAAAAACTTTTGGGAGACAAAACTCCTTATACCCTTGAAACAATGATACAAGAAAAATCTATACCTCTTTGGCAAAAATATCGTAAAAATTCACAAGAAATAAAGGAGAATCAAATACAAAATAATTCAAATACTCAAGTTCAAAATACAATTCCTTTCAATCAAATCCTCTATGGACCTCCAGGAACAGGTAAGACTTATGAAACCATCAATAAGGCTTTGGAGATTTTAGGGTTTAGTAAGGATAAGGATACTTTAGATTATGACAAAATCAAAAGTGAATGTGAAAGGCTAATCCTAGATATTACTAAAACATCAAAAAATAACCAAGAAACAAACCGTCAATACGCTAAGGCTTTGTTTGAATACTTTAAAGAAAGCGGGCAAATCGCCTTTATCACCTTTCACCAAAGCTTCTCTTATGAGGAGTTTGTAGAAGGGATAAAGCCAAATACTGATAATCCGCAAAATATGACTTATGAAGTGCGAAATGGAATCTTTAAAGAAATTTGCCAAAGGGCATTAATAAATTATCAAGAACATGAAGAATCTAGCAATGAATCTGAAAATAAACAAGTTAATACTCAAGAATTATTCCAAACTTATGCTTTCTCTCTAAAACAGGTTTTAGATGAGGGGAAAGAACTTGATTTTTATAAAAAAATGAAAATTTACTCCATTAATCTTAAGGAAAATGGGGAGATAAAATCCATAAGTATTGGGACAAGCGTAGAATCAAATTCTATGCAAAGCTTGACTAAAGAAATTATTTTAAGAGATTATCCAAAATTTAAAAGTGGAGATATAAAAAGTTATAAAGATATTAAACCGGCTTACGAATCACAATCACAATGGCACGGCAATGCTATTTATTATTTTGAACTCTATAAAAAGCTTCAAGAATTTGAGAATACAGAGTATAAAAAGCAGGATTCTAAGCCTGTGGAAAAAGTCCCACTTAAGCCCTATATCCTCATTATTGACGAGATTAATCGCGGGAATATTAGCAAGATTTTAGGGGAGCTTATCACGCTTATTGAACCAAGCAAAAGAATTGGAAATGATGAGGAGCTAAGGGTAACCCTACCTTATAGCCAAGAGATATTTGGTGTGCCTAGCAATCTCTACATTATCGGCACAATGAATACAGCAGATAGAAGCATTGCTTTACTTGATACTGCGTTGCGTAGGAGATTTGAATTTAGCGAGATGATGCCAGATTGTGAAGTGCTCAAAAGTATTTGGTTAGTGAGAGATACAGAGGGCAAAAGAGATGAAAATAACAATTTAGAACGTGCTTTCCACATTGAAAAATATAAAGTGGAAGAATCTGAAATCCTATCTAATATTCTAGAAACCCTTAATCATCGCATAGAATTTTTGCTTGATAGGGAGCATACCATAGGACACGCATTTTTCTTTGAAGGAGCAAAATTTTTTAAAAATAATGAAAATGTTTGGTATGAATTAAGTTTGAATGACTTAAAAACAATTTTTGCCAAAAAAATAATCCCTCTTTTGCAAGAATATTTCTATGAGGATTATGCTAAGATTGACGCGGTGCTTAATGGTAATGGAATGGTAGAATCTAAGAGTATGCAAGATTTGGGAATAAATTTAAGTGATGAGTTTGTAGATAGTGAGAAAAAAATCTATAGAATCGCGCCATTAGATAATGAGATTTGGAACAATCCTCAAACTTATATCAAGATATACGAAACCAATCAACAATGAATCATAAAACCTTATGTATCGCTGAATGGCAAAGCTTTGGGGTAGAGGAGATTCAACAAGTTTTAGGGCAAAAAGATAATCAAATAAATGAAAAACTAGAAAATCAAGCCCGAAAAATCTTTGAGGAATTGGTAGAATTTGCGCACACAGAGGGTAATCATATTTACCTAAAATTTGCAGGTAAAAAGCTAAAGGCACAAAATTATGTCGGGCTTATCCAAACTAAAAGCGGCTTTTACCTAGAGATTTTGCCAAAAACTTTTCGCACAGCTAAAGAAAGTGAGGGTTTTGTATCCAAGGATATAGATAATAAACAAAACTCTATAAAATCCGCCAAAACACTTTTACTCAAAATGCTTCAATCTCTTAAAGATTCTCCTTTTAAACAAAGTCATTTTGCACACTTAAAGTTAGCCAAAATGCCTTTACTTGAAATTTTTATTTTAATGTTTTTGGAGGAATTAGAAAAATTAGTAAAAAAGGGGTTAAAAAGTGATTATATCGTGCGTGAGCAAAATCGCAAATTTTTAAAAGGCAAACTGCTTTTTAACGAAAATCTAAAGCTTAATTTCGCCCACAAAGAGAAATTCTTTACAAGCAGTGATGAGTTTAGTGCTAATATCGCCCCAAATCGTATTATTAAAAGCACCTTAGTGTTTTTAAGCACACAGAATCTAAGTGCAAAAACAAGCACGAAGCTCACCCAAGCACGATTTATCTTTGCGGACATTAGTCCTAGCCAACACATCGCAAAAGACTTCAGCCAATGCCGCAAATCAAGGTATTTAAAAGGTTATTATCCTCTACTACAATGGTGTGAAATATTTCTAAGGTGCAAGACTTTTACCTCTTATCAAGGCAATTCTCAAGCCTTTGCCTTACTCTTTGATATGAATAAACTTTTTGAATCTTTTGTCGCAAGTGAGATGAAAAAATGGCTATGCGGTATGAAGTTAAGTTATGAAAACGAAGCATTTATGGAACAAATTTTTGAGGAAAACAAAAAAGATTCTTACCTTAAAACCCAAGAAAAGAGCAAATATCTTGTAGTAGAGGGTGATAAAAAAAGATTTTTACTTAACCCCGATATTGTCGGCTACCAAAAACAGCAAATCCAAGCAAAACAGCCCCTTTTTATCGCTGATACCAAATGGAAGATTTTAAGCCAAGAAAAACAAAATTATGGTATTTCTCAAAGTGATATGTATCAAATCTTTGCGTATTTAGCCAAATACCAATGCAAGAGAGGCTTTTTGATCTATCCAAAGATAAAAGATTGTAAGGATACATTAGAAAATTTAGAGCTAATTTTTAAGCCAGAAATTTTTAACAAAGACAACCAAGAAGCCAATAAAGTTAAACTTACACTCTGTTTTTTTAATGTGTAGTTTGTTATAATCAACCCTTATCCATTTAAGAGGTAGTTATGACGCAAAAATATTTTATTCTCCTTAAAGGAAAAGATAAAACCAAAGAGATCAAATCCTGCTCTTTTGATGCAATCCTTATTTCTTGTGCTAATTTTATTTTGAATACTTTGCAAACTTAAACCATCAACTAATTTATCTTCATCTAAAAAAGTAATTTTATTGTCAAAAGATTTAGAAAGTGCAGGGTTGAAATTTTGATGATTTGTGATAATGATAATACGCTTGGGATTTATAAAGCGAATAATATATTCCAAAGTAAGTGGCAAATTTACCCCATCAAGCGTCTTTAGTGGCATTAAAAGTTCAAAATTTTTTACCTTAGAAAAAAGCGTAGATTCTAGGGACTTTTGAGGTTTTAAGAAGGTGTTTATGGGGATTTTGAGCTGTGTAATCCGCTTGATCCTTATGGAGAGTGTGATAAGCAAAAGAGTTTAAGTATTTATGATTGTGAAAGCTTAGATGCAAAAAATACTATTTGCACGCTAGGTATTGTTTCAAAACAAGCTTATAGCCCGCTTGAGCCATTTAATATGAATACACTTTATAATTTTGCGATGAGTTATGCCTTTGAGTAAAAAGGGCTTAAAGAAAATATCAAGCAAAGCCAACTAGAATGGCTTAAATCACGCAATCTTGAATGCAATACAAAAGATAATATTGAGGATTTTACAGAATGTATTCTTGATACTACAATAAGACGCACTATAGAGCTTAAAGATATTATCAAAGAGCAAACTTATACGCTAAATGTTGTTTTTAAAAATCCAACTGGTGAAGTTAGAATCTATGAAGAGCCAAGCACTAAATCAGATGTGATTACGACATTTTTATTTGCCAATCTTGAATTTTATGGTGCATTTTTAGCCGAAGAAAAATCTCACAATGGCTTTAAAAAGATTATCTTGCTTGACTTAGAAGGAAATACTAGTGGAGTTATAGTGGGTTTTGTGCGTGAGCTAGATATCGCAAAGATAGAGTTAAGGTAAAGTAAATTAAATAAGTTTTACAAAAAACTGCATTACACTTAAGTTTATTTTGTAAAATGGTATTTAAAAATCCTTGCTTTATTTGTCTTTCTTACACATAATTTTTTTTAATTATTAATCAATAAAAATTATTGACTTGTTTTTTTTCTTTGAGATAGAATCATTCATATCTTCAAGCGAAGATTGTATTTCAACAAAAAGGATAGGTATGAAAAAAACTTTTTTAGTATCGCTATGTGCTTTATTTTTTGGTGTCTTAGCTTTAAATGCAGCTAGTTTAGACGCTAAGAAAGCAAAGATAAGCTTTGGAGCTTTTAAAACTATTGATAAAGCATTAGTTAAGGGAAGTTTTGATGATATCAAACTTCAATTTGGTAAAGATAACTCAAGTATAAAAGGAGTTTTAGAAGGTGCAACAGCTGTAATTGATACAGCAAAGATTAACCTTGGCGATGATGTCAAAAATGAAAATTTGACTAATTTTTTCTTTGCATATTTTAAGAAAGATAAAGATGCAAAATCTCTTATCAAAGTTAAATTTGAAAATGTTATTGAAGGTAAAGATAAGGGAACTATACTTGCAAATATTACAATGAATGGAGTAGATAGAAGAGTTCCTTTACAATACAATATTAAAGATGGCAAACTTTCAGCTATTGGCACTATAGATTTGCTTGATTTTTCTTTGGACAATGCTTATAAAAAGCTTATTGAGGGTTGTGAAGAACTTCATGAGGGAGTAACTTGGACTCAAGTAGAGCTCTATTTTGAAGCACCTATTAAATAATTTAAAAGCAGAGTTTAGCTCTGCTTTTTATCCATTTTTAAACTAAATTTATTTTTTTTAATAATAAACTTTTTAAATCTTCTAATTTTTAAAAGAATATCTCTACCAAACCTAAATCACCAAAGTTCATTTTGTAAAGCTTGCTTATTTTCAAGTTTAATTTTACCTTTTTGTGTGCTGATGAGCTGCTTAACTTTAAATTCTTTAATAATCCTAGATAAAGATTCAGCCCTTGCATTTAAAAATATAGCAATTTGTCGTTGAGAAAGTTGATCTAAATTTGACTCATTTTCAAGTATAAAAAAAATAAAACGTTTTCTAAGCTCCATAGAGCCTCTTAAAAGCTCTTTTTCAAGTATCATAATCTTTGCAAACAAAGAATTAATCATCATAAGTGCAATTTTTCCATCTTTTAAACAAGATTGCTCAAAAGTATCAAAATCAAGCTCTAAAAGCTCGCAATCTTGCTCACAAACTGCATTTGCTGGATAAGAAGCTTTTTTAAAAGCTGGCATTTCAGCAATAAAATCAAAAGCTTTAAAATAATGCAAATTTAACTCTTTATTTATAGAAATACTTTTATAAACACGCACTACACCCTTTAAAAGCAAGAAAAATTTTTGGGCATTTTCTCCTTCAAAAAAGATGATACTACCTTTTTCATAAAGCCTTTTTGTGCCGATTTTTTCTAAGTATTTTATACATTCTTTCATAATATTAACCGATATCATTTTTTTAAATATTGAAATTATCTATAGTTTTGCATTATTTTTTTCAACGACAAGGATAACAAATGAATTGTAACAAAAAAAGCACCAAAATAGATAAAGAAAGCATAGATAAACTGATGAATGTCTTTTATGAAAAGATTAGAAAAGATGAGAACTTAGGGCCAATTTTTAATTCAAAAGTTGGCACAAGTGAAGAAGCTTGGGATGCTCACAAAGCTAAAATAGGTAATTTTTGGCAAGGAATGCTACTTGGTGAGGGAGATTATAAAGGACATCCTATGAAAGCTCATCTTGAACTACCACCTTTTCCACGTGAATTTTTTGATATCTGGCTAGAGCTTTTTGAAAAAAGCTTAAATGATATATTTACTCCTGAAAATGTAAATATTATTTTACAAAGAGCACAAATGATAGCAATAAATTTCCAAAATGTGCTATATTCTGAACAAAGATTCTAGCAAGACTTATTTTTACTTTTTTAAGAGCTTTATAAAAAGCTCTTAATTTAAAAATAATTCTTCATTAGATTTAAAATGTTTTAACTCAAACTCTTCTTCATATCAATAACTATCCTAAAATCAGCCTCTCCTCGCGCTACTTTTTGATAAGATTCATCAAGTTTATCAGCTGTGACAAGCTCAATTTTTGGATAAATTTTATTTTTCACAGAATAATCAAGCATTTCTTGCGTTTCTTTGATCCCGCCAATAAGTGAGCTATAAATTTTGCGTCTAAAGTTCCAAATAAAGCCATTTGCATTAAAGCTAGGATTATCTTTTTTGCAGGTAGTCCCACTATCGCCATTTCTCCATGTAGCTTTAACATAGCCTGATAAGCATTTATATCATAATGATAAGGTATAGTTGAGATTATAAAATCAAACTCATTCGGTAAATTACACCTTGTAGATTCTCACCCCATGAGCTTACTAAGATATCTCCATTCTCAAGCACAGCCACGCCATCGTATGCTCCTTTTGTATCTATCAAGGTTTCAATGTTTTTATTTGCTAGATTTAGCCTTATAACCTTACCTCCGCTAACTCCATCTGGGTGATAGCTTGCTATAATAAGAGCATTATTTTTTGTATCAATTGCTAATCCATTTCCTCCGCCAAACTGACTTAGATCAAGTCTGTAAAACTCATTCACAGAATTATCTCCAAGATTGATTCTATGAATTATCCCTGTGCCTGTATCGCTTACTAGCAAGGTATTTGCATCTAAAACAGCAATATCATTTAAAAAGACAGCCCCATTGATATTTATCTTTAAAAGCTCTTTTTTGTTTCTTACATCAAAGGCATAAAGTGTGTCAATATCCACTACAAAAAGCCTATTATCAAGCCTTGCCATACCTTTTGGGGCATTGAGTTTTGAAGCAAAACTCTTATCTACAACTTTAGCATTTTTATCAAGTTTGCTGATAAAACCATCACCATCTTTTCCCAAAGGATCGGCTTTTGTGCCTATGTTGCTTACATATATAAAATCCTCATCTACAAATACACTTTCTGGACTTGCAAAACCTTCTAAATCCACATTTTTAAGCTCGCTTGCAAATATCCCATGAGTTAAACTCGCCGCTAAAACAGCACTGATAAAAAACTTTATTTTCATTTTTTCTCCTTTATGATTTAAAATTACAAGGCAAAGTATATGAAAAGTGAAAAATCTTTTGTGCAAGTTTTTTGGAGAAAAATATAAGTTTTTTGATCTTGTTAGAAAATATTTTATATATGAAAGATTCTATGTTTTTGAGCTATTTAGGCTTTTTGCAAAGCCTTTTGATACTGCTTTTGAGTTTGATTAAATTGCTCTTTAAAGCGAGCTATAAACCAAGCTGGTGAGCTAAAACCACAATCTGTGCAAATTTCATTTACATTTTTATCAGCATATTGAAGTAAGAATTTTGCTTTTAAAAGGCGTTTTTCATCAAGCCATTTTTTAGGCGAGATTTTAAAATACTGCTTAAACTCACGCGAAAAGCTAGCATTATCAAGCCCTGCAAACTCAGCCATATCAGCCACACTTAAAAACTCACTCTCACAATAAGCAAAAAGCTGATCAAGCCTTAAACGACTTGTATTAAAGATAGTTTTTAAAAAGCTTAAAAATAAAGAATTTTTACTTAGAGCAAGGTGCAAAAATAGCTCTTCAAATTTAAGCTCTATCAAGGGATCAAGATGAGCTGAGTTGGGTTGAAAATAAGGAGCAAAGGCTGATACTATCTGGCTTAAGTTTTCATCTTTTAAAGGTGTATTTTGTATTAAATGCACTGAAGCTACTCTTTGCATTTGAGTAAAAAATAAGTCTTTATACTTAAAGCCAAGCTTTACTAAAAGAGTGTTGTTAAAAAAGAATAAATATGCTTCATATTTTTTATCACTTATGAAAATGTGAAATTCCTTGATAAAACGGCTATGCGCAAAGTAAAATCATTAAAAAAATCGCTGCTTATCATCAATACTATGCTGTAAATAAAGCCATTTTAAGCGTGCAAAAGGCGATGAGTGTGGATTGCCACGCTGATAAATCAGCTCGCAATGACAATGCAACAAGCAAAAAGGAGGCGTAGTTTGGCACACACAAGGTAGTGGAAAAAGCCTTTCTATGGTGTTTTTTACAGCTAAGGCTTTAGATAGGCTAAGCAATCCAACCTTGTAATTTTAACCGATAGAAACGACTTAGATAATCAGCTTTTTACCACCTTTAGCCACTCAAGCGAGCTTTTAAGAACCACTCCAAAAACACATAGATTCTACCCAAGAGCTTAAAAGTGTGCTAAAGGGCATAAAAGGTGGGATTATCTTTTCAACTATGCAAAAATTTAAAGATGAGAATGAACGCTTTGAGACTTTAAGCAATAGAGAGGATATTATCGTTATCGCTGATGAGGCTCACCGCACGCAGTATGGTTTTGAGGCGAGATTAAGGGGCGAAAAAATCAGCTATGGCTACGCGCAAAATGTGCGTGATGCCCTGCCAAATGCCACTTATATAGGCTTTAGCGGAACTCCTATAGAAAAAGATGATGCCAATACGCGTAGTGTTTTTGGGGATTATATCGATATTTATGATATGAAGCAGGCTGTGGAGGACGGGGCTACTGTGCCGCTGTATTATGAAAGTAGGCTTGCAAGAGATTCATAGTTATCAAAAAGAATTTTTAGATAAAAAAGGCGTGTCATATAAAGTGCAAGATAAAGAGTTTGTAAGTAATGAGGAGTTAAAAAAATTATAGATAAATTTGATGCTTTGCTAGTGTATTTTGATATAGATGTGTTAAATGTAGAGTATTTTAGCGATACTTATTTTGCAAATCCCACTTTAGTGGGCGATGGTAGCGGTGGTGGCAAAATGAATCTTGAAAAACTTGCCCAAATTTTAAATTTACTTGATAAAAGCTCAAAAATAGTAGGCTTTAGCATAGCTGAATATCTACCATTTAGCGCTTATAAACTCCAAGAGCTTTTTAAAGATTTTATTTTTTCGAAAAACTAAGGCTTTTTAGTATTTTTATAAAATTTTAAGCTTTTAGTATTTATAATTGTCTGCTATTTTGCCGTGTGCAAACCACAGACAGCTTGCCCATCTGTGTATTTTAAACCTAAGATGAAACTATGCAGCATTCCCTTATTATGGACGATGTCCCGATTTCTAAGCCTTTCTTTTTGCGTCTTGAAAATGCCTTTTTGCTTGCTAGCACAAATGATTTTATCGAGATTCTAAGTGCCTATGATAATTTGGAGCAAGAGCTTGTTTCATGGTGTAACTTCAAGGGTGAAAAATTTATTTCTAAAACTAAGCTTAAAAATTGCTATGCTTATCAACTGCGCAAAGATTCTGCTGCACGATTTTTGCATTTTAACCACGATTTATCCCTAGCTCCCGATGAAATAGGGCTTGCACCGCAAGGAGTGCGCCCTGAAATTGCTAGCCCAAATTATCATTTTGAGCTAAATAATAAAGATGAAATGTGGAGTAAAAATCTTGCTGGAATCTATGAAGATTCTAAAAATTCACAATGGAATGCAACTAAAGATATAGATTGGCAGGAGATTCCAAACTATCCTACTAAACTAGAATTTGCAATAGCACAAATTATGACTTATTTAGTAGAGAATGAATTTAGCGCATTATATATTCCTGCTAAATTTTTATCTCAAGTTTCGCCATTTTTTACGCAGATTCCATTATTGCTTTCTAGCATTATTGGCGATGAAGCTAGGCATATTGAAACCTTCACCAAACGCGCAAAAGCCACAGGGCTAGGCGTTTTATATTCCACAAAAACAACGCAACAAAGTCTATTTAGCCTATTTAAAGAGGATAACTATCTTGCTTCAAGCTTTTTGTTACATATTATGGGTGAAGGAACTTTTATTGATTTGCTGAAGTTTTTGGAAGATTGTGCCAAAGATGAGCCGACAAAAAAGCTTTTAAACCTTGCAAGAAAAGATGAAAGCCGCCATGTTGCGTATGGAATGAGTAATGTTAAAGCAGCGATTGCGCAAAATCCGAATAAGATTAATATACTCAAAGATGCCGTTTTTCGTAGACAGATTTATCTTGATGAAACTAGTGGGGAATCTACATTACTCATAGAATCGCTTGCTATTTTTGCTGGAGGTGGAGAAAGTATAGCACATTTTAAAGATGGATTTGAACAAGTTGAGAATCTAAAAAAGCAAATGGAAAAAAATCGAACAAAAAGGCTTGTTGAATGTGGAATTGATGAGGAATTAGCACGAGATTTGAGCCGAGCGCATACACCAAATTTTATGTAATATATTATAGCCTTATTTATAAATCTATTGTGGCTTTGCGACCGTGCTTGTTGCATGCAGGCTACAAAAGCTGTCATTGCGAGCAAAAGCGGAGTGTAACGAAGCGGCGAAGCAAAACGAGGCGAAGCCGAAGTTTCTTTAGTAATCCATATTATTCAAGCGAAGCGCACCGCTTGCGTCATTGTGAAGGAGTAAAGCTACTGAAGTAATCTAGTCAAATAAATATGATTACCATGGGCTTCTTCCTTGCAATGGCAGCATAAGCAATATTGGATTTATAAATAAGGCTATGCCTAAATTCTAAAAAATCCGTGAGATTATTACAAAAAGGAGTAATATGTTAACATTAGAAAACTTGGAAACCCAGACAAAGGAGTTTGGGAGTAAATTTGTTACACCTATAACAAAAAGTGTTGATGAAGAGGGAAGATTCCCTAAAGAAGCCTATGATGCGTTGCGTAAGGAAGGTTTTATGGGCTTGCTTGTGCCTCGTGAATTTGGCGGACTAGGCGGCGGGGATTATCACCATGCTAAGGTTTGCAGTATTTTAGCTGGCTTTGATGCAACAACGGCTTTATGCTACATGATGCATAATACTGCTATTGCTGCTGTTCGCACATTTGCAAGCCCTAGTTTGCAGGCTGAAGTATTGCCAAAAGTGGCAAAAGGTGAGCTTACATTTGCACTTGCATATAGCGAAAGTGGTTCGGGAACACATTTTGATACACCTGACATGATAGAAGAAGAAAGTGGGGATTCTCGGATATTAAAAGGGCGTAAAAGCTTTGTTACAGCTGCAGAATTTGCAGATATTTACCTTACATATACTAATTCATGTAAACTAAAAGGCAAGCGCAACAATTGGCTTGTGGAGCGTAATAGTGAAAATCTCGTGCATGAACATAATGTGTGGAACGGGCTTGGAATGCGCGGGAATAATTCCAAACCTGTGCAATACAATGGTGTAAAAGTGTCTAATTCATGGCTTCTTGGTGAAGAAGGTGGCGGTGAAGAACAAGCAGGAATTGTTGCTATGTTTTTTGTAACTGGGCTTGGTGCGATTTATGCAGGGCTTGGAAATACTGCATACAGCGTTGCTTTAGCGCATACTAAAGAGCGAAAATATACAAATGGCAACGCCCTAAGTGATATTGAGCTTGTGCGAATCCATCTTGCCACGCTTTACACAAAGGCTCAAAGTGCGCTTGCACTGGTGTTTGAAGCGGCACGAGCGCTTGATAACAATGAACCAGATTTTGCGACAAAAATCTTTGCATGCCGAATTAACGCAACCGAGCTTGTAACCGATATTTGCACCCTTGCGATGCGACTTGGCGGTGGTAAGGCATATAGTAAACTGCTTCCATTGGAGCGTTATTTACGCGATTCTTATGCTGCACAAGTGATGGCTCCTAGCCTTGATGTTGTGAAAATATGGCTTGGAGACGCTTTGCGTAAGTAGGCTTATAGCGGCGCATATTCGCTGTGCCTCCGCTCGCAATGACATCACGTGGGATTCTGTTATTATGCGAATCTCGCCCAGCGTGTTTGCTCTCGTTGGCAACCCGCCGTGTTGTCGTCATTGCGAACAATACGACCGCAGGGAGTGCGAAGCAAAGCAAAGATTCTTTAGAAAACGAAGTTTATTTAGTAATCCATATAATCGCAGTGAAGCTGCCACATTATAGAATCCATTGCCTATTGGCACATTTTGAAACAAAACTAACTTAAAAGAAAGGAAAATAATGAAAAAAACTTTATTATTAGGCGCGGTAGCCTATGACCCAAAGGTTGTTCCGATTTGGGACATTATACGAGATTATGCAAATGATGGAGATTTTGGAATCAAGCTTGATTATGTTTTATTTAGTAATTATGAACGACAAGTTGAGTCGCTTTTGCGCGGACATATTGACATTGCTTGGAACACCAATGTTGCGTGGATTCGCACATTGCACGCGACACATAAAAAAGCGCAAGCTTTGATTATGCGCGACACAGATATTGAATTTACGACAAAATTTGTCGCTCGCAAAAATAGCAATTTGCAGAATCTAAGCGACTTGCGGGGCAAAAAATTTGGCTTAGGCAGCAGAGATTCCGCACAAGCAGCGATTATTCCGCTATATTATCTGCAAAAAGCAAGCATTGCGACAGAAATTGTCCGATACGATAGCGACTTAGGCAAGCACGGCGACACGGGCAGGAGCGAATTTGATGTGCTTGATGCAATCAAGCAAGGTAAGCTTGACGCGGGCGCGATTGGCTCAAGCACGTGGATACGCGTTTTGCAGGAGGGTAGTTACCCAGAAATTGCGAGCTTTTGGACAAGTCCGGGCTATTGTCATTGCAATTTTTCCGTGCTACCTAGCTTTAGCAAGGAGCTTAGCGAATGCTTTTCTAAGATGTTATTAAGCCAAAATGAGCGTAAAAATGACCCAATTATTACAAAAATGATGAGCATGGAGGGCTTAAATCAATGGAAAGAAGTCGGCAAGAGCGAACTTAATGGCTATAATGATTTATACAGCGCAATGGAAGAACAAAATTTATTAGAAAATAATTTATAAACAGGAAATTATAAGCGGTTGCCTACGGCGCATATATGGGTTGCTTCGCGTTCGCTGCGCTCACATAGCTCGCAACGACGTTGCGGGTGACTTGAACGTTACTAAATAGCAAAATCACATGAATTACCACAGCGTTTTTGTCGCCATCGTGGCATCAACGTTGATTCTTATCGTCATTGCGAGCGGAGGCTTTAGCCTCCCGTGGCAATCTATGTTGGTGTGTCTGCACTCTGTGTGTCAGTATTTATTTTTTCTAAGGTTGAGATTTGTGCTTTTATTTTTACGGGATTGTCGCAGTCATTTCGCTGCGCTAACTCCTTTGCAATGATGGATTTGATAACATACTAGATGGGATTATTAAAGAAACTTTGCTTTGCTGCACTATGCCTACGGCTACACTAGCAATGATGACATGAATCTATAAAGTTCGTTGTAATTGCTGTGCCTACGGCTCGTAAAAGTTTAAAAGTATTTTATAGCTATTTAGTTCTATAAAACTTATAGAGAATCTAGATAAATCTACTAAGAAATAGATTCTTGCTTAAGATTTTATTTCTTGCCACCATCGTGGTGTATTTATATCCCGCCATAATGGTGTAATTTCACCGATTTTTGGTGTAAGTAGAGCAAAATTAATATTTTCATCTTTATTATAAAGTGCAAGCAATGAATCTAATGGATCACGCCAATTATGTGTAGAGATTTTAAATTTTGAGTTGTGGATTGGCATTGCTTTTTTTACATTTAAATCTTTCAAAGCTTGCAAGCTTTCTTTTGGAAAAGAATGTACTTGAGCCCATTTAATATTATATTGCCCATTTTCAATAAAAGCAAAATCAATATACTTGAATTTCTTGCCTATTGCTTTAAAATGCATACCATATCCACCATCACCACTTAAAAATATCTTTTTATCTTTACTTTCTAACATAAATGACGCCCATAAACTCTTATTTCTATCAAAAATACCGCGTCCAGAAAAATGCCTTGTAGTAAGGCAATGAGTGCGCAAAGTAGAATCTAGCTTTAAGCTCTCATCCCAATCAAGTTCGTATATTTGGCAAGGCTTTATACCAAATTTGATGAGATATTTTCCTACACCAAGTGGAGTGATGACATGTCCTATTTTATTTACCAAAGCTTTAATTGTAGATTTGCTTAGATGATCGTAATGATTATGTGTGATAAATAAATAATCTATCTTTGGCAAATCACTTGCACTATAAATATCTGCCCCACTAAAAGGCTTGATAAGAAATGGAATAGGTGAAGCACAGGATTTAAGCACGGGGTCAATTAACAAAGTCTTGCTATTTAACCAAAAAAACAAAGAAGAATGCCCAAACCATACAAAACTATCTTCTTTTGGAATCTGTAATAAATCACTTTTTACACTTGGAATCACCACCTTATCAGGTGATAAAAGCTCTCTTAAAAGATTTTTTGGCTTTGTTTGAAATATTTGATTTTGTATTTTGGATTCTATATTTTGTCTTTGAATCTTCGTCATACGCTTTATAGGCTCTTTGTTTTGTGCCTTATTATTTTTAAAATTTGTTGAAGATTTTATATGTTTTTTTGTATATTCTTTTGGATATGAAAACTTATTTTGCACTAAAGGATCAAATAAAGCCTCCTTATCTAAACTTGAAAAATGATAACAAATCTTGATTAAATACGCAAGCAATAATTTTTAAAAAACTTATCACATATCAATTTCTTATCAATTTTTTTGCACTAAAATTCGCGCATTACAACATAATTTAAAAGGAAAGCTATGGCTGCGTTATATCCGTATTTTCTTATCGTGCATTTGATTTGTGCGATTATATTTTTGGGTTTTATTTTTACCGATGTGGTGTTGTTTTCAGCTGTTCGTAAGAAATTGGGCGATGAAATGGCAGATAAAATGTTTGGGGCAATCTCAAGTCGTGGAATAAAGATTATGCCACTATGTTTGTTATTGCTTGTTATTACTGGTGGAGGAATGCTAAGTATTTATGTAAATTCTAGTGTTGGTTATTTTGAAACTAGTCAGCAGCAATTTTTAATGTTTAAAGTTTTGCTTGCATTATTAATTGTTGCTATGGTTATCACCTCGCTATCTTGTAAGTTTTTAGGCAAGCGCAATCCTATTGGTAAGATTATCCATCCAGTTGCTTTAATACTTGGCTTTGGAATCGTGCTTTGTGCTAAGCTTGCGTTTTATTGGTGATGTAGTAACTTTTTATTTAGGAATCTATGTATATTCCTAAATAAACTAATGTTAATTCCAAATAGTATTTAAGTTAAGATCTACAAAGATTTAATGAGTTAAAATCTTCCATAAGTGCTAGTAAAAATCAAAATATCTCCCAAAAGGTTTTAACAGATAATCTAAGAGAGTTAGAAAAAGCAAAACTTATCAAACATAAAGTCTATGCAGAAGTTCCACCAAAAGTTGAATATTCTTTAACACCGCTAGGAAAGAGCTTGGAGAGTGTTTTACAAAGCCTTAGTATTTGTGGAGAACAATATAAGGATTCTGATACACTCAAAGCTAAAATAACCATTTAAAGGATTCTACAAAGCCCTTTGTTATGCAATGTTTATAATATTTTTTAGATAATACAGAATCTATACATAATAATATATGCAAAAAATAATACTATTTTTATGTTTTTACTTAAATAGGCAAAGAGAATATCAAAGCTGTTATACAAAAGCCCATTATATCTCGCACTCAAAGCCCAGCGATAGCTAAAGCTGGTAAAGCCCAAAATGGCTGTATCATATTTGCCCATTGCTCACCATAAGCTATTGCCATTGTTGCTTTTCCAAAATCAGCACCAAGCTCTTTAGCAGCATCAATTACAAAAGGTCTTTAAATAATCCAATGCCCTCCACCACTTGGCACGGCAAAGTTAATTGCAGCAGAACTAAAAAATGCCCAAACAGCGTAATTATCTTTGTTTGCTATACCAATAAAAAACTCGGTGATAATTTGACCAACACCTGAATGATCCATTATTCCAGCAATTGCTGCATAAAAAGGAAATTATATTAAGATTCCAGCTGTACTTCCGGCAGCATGTTTAATGGCTCTCATATAAGCCATAGGTGTTTTGTGTAAAAACAAACCAATAGTTATAAACAAAAGATTAACACTATTTAAGCCATTTAAGAAGCTTTTATTATAAAAATGATACACCAAATAAGCAGTAGCAAGCGCAACCGTGATGATAGCTAAAATTTTACTCTCTTCAAGTCTTAATGCAGGAGTTGCATCTTTTGGAAGTTCTTTTTGATAGCTTGGTTCTTCAGCTAAAAGCACAGGATCGACTACCTTAGGTTCTTTTGGCACCAAGGTGTTTTTGCACTATGATATTACTTGGATCACTTGCTGCAAGTGGCATAGATCCGCTCAATCCTCCACCCTAAGTCATAAAGCCTATATATGCACAAGCTATTAGCAAACCATAATCAACTGCCTTTAAATTTCTAGCAATTTGTTTGGCAAAAAGCGCACCAATAACGAGCCCAAAGCCCCAATTTATTGCACTTGCTAATCCTCCAAAAAACATACTAATGCCACACCTTGTTTTGGTGTTTTTGCAAAAGAAGCAAGAAATTTTAAAAGTCTTTTTACTTAATCAGAGCTTGCTAGAGCAAAACCTGTAACAACTATCATAGCCATTTGAGTTGTAAAAGCTAGAAAACTCCAGAATCCATCACCCCAAAAGCCAACTATAGCCATAATAGAATTTTGTCCTTCTTTTGGTTCAACTACACATAGTCCCCAAACAAAAACAATAATAGTTAAAAGAACAACAAAAACTAATGGGTCGGGCAAATATCTTTGCACCAACCGCGACATAAACGATGAGATCTTTCCTATCATCATATCTCCTTACAAGCACACTTCAAAGCTAGCTTCAGTCTTAGCCTTAACTTCATCTAAAGTGGCTTATCCTTGTAATTCAACAAGTTTCATCTTACCATTTTCAAAGTCAAATACTCCAAGCTCAGTTATTACTCTATCAACACATTTTGCACCTGTCAAAGGTAAAGAGCAAGTTTTTTTAAGCTTTGAATTACCATTTTTATCGCAATGTTCCATAACAACTATTACTTTTTTTGTCCCATTTACAAGATCTATTGCTCCACCACCTATACATAAGGTCGCTAACCCATATCTTGCATCTCTTCTTTTCATCTCATGAAGCAAACTTACAACTATCCTTGCCCCCACTTGCACCAACAGGATGTCCTAATGCTATGGCACCACCATTTACATTGATATTACTTGTATCTTTTGGGTTTAGTTCTTTTAAGCACGTAAAGACTGCGCTGCAAATGCTTCATTTGCTTCTATTAAATCTATATCATCTATATGTATTTTTGTATTTTCTAATACTTTTTTAGCTTTTTGTTGAGAATCTAGAGCAAATTTATCTTATTCTTCTCTAGTAAGACTATATTTTTTGACTAAATTTTCAGCTGTTATACCCATATGATAGTTATTAAAAGCACAAGTCAAAGCATCTTTTATCATAGAATCAATGATTTTTTTTATCACCCATTTTATAACCTTCTCTAATCCATTCTAACAAATAAGGAGACATGGACATATTTTCAGCTCCACCTGCTAAAATAACTTCAGCCTCACCTAAGGATATACTCTGTCTTGCAAGTCCTATGGCTTTCAACCCAGAACCACAAACTTTATTAATAGTAAAAGCACTTTTACTATTATCTATACCGCTATTTATCAACACTTGTCTAGCAGCATTTTGCCCTACTCCTGCTTGAAGTATTTGTCCTAAAATTACTTCATCTACAAGCTTTAAATCAAGCTTAGTTTCAGCGAATATAGCCTTTGCTACTGCACTAGCTAAATCTACTGCTTTAGTGTTTTTTAAACTTCCCATAAATGAGCCTAAAGCTATCCTTTTTGCACTTACGATTACAACTTCTTGCATCGTTTTCTACTTAGTTTGAAATTTGAGACTACTCTTGTTTTTCATCTCATGTGAATACAAGGCTTATAAAATTTAAAACCAATAAAAATCAAAAATAAAACAATTTAAGTTAAAATTTAGATTATTTGAGCAATAAAATAACAAATAAATTAATTTTTTATGAATTTTTTGCTTATCTTTATAATTAATTAATTTTTATTAATATCTAAAATTTATTAATTAAGTATGAAAAGTATGGAAAGACTATAATTAACATTTTATTTAATTTAAAAAACAATAAAGCAAAATAAAAGGTTTATCTAACAATTAATCTTACTTAAAAGTAGAATCTAATAAAAATTATACAATTTAGATTTTATTTATTTTAAAAACTTTATCTTCTAAAAATTTATCAACTATATCATATATATATATTGTATTAATTTTATAGCTATAAATATGTGCAGATTCTACTTATATGAATGATTAATTTTTGATTATAAGTGGATCATTATTTTACCAATAGTAAAGCAATCACAACACTAAAGAGTGAAATTTAAAGAAATTATTTTTTTAACCACTTTTTAATTTTTTTTAAACTAAATTATTACTTTCTATAGTTTGCAAAATCTAAAGAAAAGAAGTTCTAAGAGCCCACAACTACAAAGGAGAATTCATGAAAAGCCTCTATCTTATCCGCTCAAGCCATAAAGATTTAAATCGCAAAATCACTGCAGAGTTACTTGAACTTTTAAGCCAAAAATATAAAAAACTTGCTCTTTTTTGTCCTGTGGTAAGTGAAGACACCATAGAAAGCTTAAGAATCTTCATCCAAGACTTTGACTTAAAACAAGACCTAGCAAGTGCTTATAGTTTTAATTTCCAAAATGGACTTAAATCTTACAATGAAGATCAAAATATCTTTATAGATAAAATAATTAATGATTATGAAAAACTTACCATGGAATATGATTTTGTCTTTGTGGCTGGTTTTTCAAGGTTTGGGATTCTAGGTTCTTTTGAAATCAATACTAGACTTGCCAAAGAACTCAATGCTCCAATTTATGCCATAGTTGAAAAAGATAATGCCTTGATGAGTAAAGATTATCTTAAAAAAAGACTAAATCATGAGAATTTTATCATTATTGATCAGTGGTTTAATAAGCAAGATTTTAAAGAATTTGATAATTATCAATTCCTAACACCTAATCGCTTTAGATATGATCTCATACAAAGGGCCAAAAAAGATAAAAAAATCATAGTCTTACCAGAAAGTGATGATGAGAGAATTTTAAAAGCTTGTGAGATACTTAAAAATCTTGAAGTAGTTGATATTATATTACTTGGTGATGAAAAAGAAATTCGCCAAAAAGCTGATAAGTTAGAACTTAGACTTAAAGATGTGCAAATTTTAAATCCACTAAATTCACCTTTTCATGAAGAATTTGCTAATAAATTACATGAAACAAGAAAGGCTAAAGGCATGAGCCTAGAGGAAGCTAAAAAATTAGTTTTAGATAGAACTTATTTTGGCACGCTTTTGGTTTATACTAATAAAGCTCATGCAATGGTAAGTGGAGCAAGCACAACTACAGCTGAGACCATACGCCCTGCTTTGCAACTTATTAAAACAAAAGAAGGTGTAAAAACCGTTTCTGGTATGTTTTTTATGAGTTTAGAAGATAGCTTGCTTGTTTTTGCTGATTGTGCAGTAACTCCAAATCCAACTCCAGAACAAATAGCTGAAATAGCCTATTCAAGTGCCAATACAGCCGAAGCATTTGGGCTTAATCCAAAGGTTGCAATCTTATCTTACTCAAGTGGAGATAGTGGCAGTGGAAAGAGTGTAGAAGCAAGCAAGGAAGCGACAAAAATAGCTAAAGAAAGGTATCCAGATTTGTTTATTGATGGTCCTTTACAATTTGATGCAGCTATTGATGAGATAACTGCAAAAAGTAAAATGCCTAATTCTAAAGTCGCAGGCAAAGCAAATGTCTTTGTTTTCCCTGATTTAAATGCTGCAAATATAGGCTATAAAGCCGTGCAAAGAACAGCAAATGCCCTAGCTATAGGTCCTATATTACAAGGACTTAAAAAGCCAGTAAATGACTTAAGTAGAGGATGTTTGGTCGATGATGTAGTAAATACCGTGATATTAAGTGCTATACAAGCAAAAGATAACAAATAAGGACAAATAATGAAAATTTTAGTTTTAAACTCAGGTTCAAGCTCTTTAAAATTCAAACTTTATGAAGACAAATACCCTATTGCTAACGGAGTAATAGAAAAAATAGGTGAACATCAAGGTAAAACAACCCTACAAAGTTTAAAAACTCAAGAAAAAGTAAGCCTTGATGATCCAGTGCCAAACCATCAGCGGGGTGTAGAGATGATAGAATCATTTTTTAGGCAAACTGGATTTTTAAAAAATTTAAATGAACTTGATGGTTGCGGTCATAGAGTAGTCCATGGAGGCAAAAACCTTACCAAGCCTTGTGTTATCGATGATAAAGTATTAAAAGAAATTCGCCGTGTTGCAGTCATCGCCCCACTTCATAATCCAGCTCATATCATAGGCATTCGTGCTATGATGGAAGCTGCTCCAAAGGTCAAAAATGTAGCTGTGTTTGATACGGCTTTTCATTCAAGTTTGCCAGAACATGCTTTTATGTATGCTTTACCTTATGATTTTTATGAAGATGAAGGTGTTAGAAAATATGGCTTTCATGGCACTTCTCATTCTTATGTGAGTAAAAAGGCAGCTGAGTTTTTAGGCATTGAATATGATAAATTTAATGCTATCACTGCACATCTTGGCAATGGAGCAAGTCTTTGTGCTATAGAAAATGGTAAAAGCATAGATACTTCTATGGGCTTTACGCCTTTAGAAGGGCTTATGATGGGCACAAGATGTGGAGATCTTGATCCTGCGATTATGTCCCATTTGGTGCGAATTTTACACTACACTACAGAAGAACTTGATGTTATAATGAATAAAAAAAGTGGTTTTTTGGGAATTTGTGGGCACAATGACTTAAGAGATGTTGAGAATCTTATTGAACAAGGTGATCAAAAAGCTAAACTTGCAAAAGATATGTATATCTACCGCCTTGTGAAATACATAGGCTCATATTTTGCGATATTACCTCGCACTGATGCTTTGATCTTTACAGCTGGAGTTGGTGAAAATGCTGATGATATAAGAAAGCTTGTATGCGCTAAACTTGCCCATCTTGGCTTTGAACTTGATGAAAATATAAATAAAGGCTTAAGAGGGGAGCTTAAACTCATCTCAAAACAAAGCTCAAAAGTAAAAATTCTCATAGTGCCAACCGATGAAGAGCTTGAAATCGCAAGTATAACTGAAAGTCTAATCAAATAAATTAATCATTCTTAAAGGTAAAATTCTTACCTTTGAGAATCTAATTTAAAATTCTTTATTCTAAATCCTGCCTTATTTCAAGGACTATTTTTAGGGCTTGCAAACTTTTCTATCTTTTTTTACACCAAAAAACTCTTTATTATACAAGGGATAGAATCTCTATTTATATTTTTTTGTAATCACATTAAAACAACTTAAAAAAATAATCCTATATTACATCTAAAGCCTTGACAAACATTAGGTGTAAGGATATATAATATATAAAAAAGTAGATAATACATTCTAAAATAAAATTTAATAAGGAGAATCTATAGCTTATACAATCATCGATGTTGAACGCAGACTTAATATTCCTTCACGGACATTGCGTTTTTGGGCAAGCAAAGGACTATTTGATAACTTAGAGCGAGATAAAAATGGAGTGCTTTACTTCTCTTTAAAAGGACTAGAGCAAGTAATTTGGATAGATTGCCTACGCAAAGGTGGTATGAGCATCAAGAAAGTGCATGAATATATTAAACTTCTCTCAAGTGGTGAAGATAAATCAAATCTAACAAAACGTCAAGCAATGATTAAAAAACAGCTTGAGATTGTGCGTGAGGAAATGAAACGTTTAATGCTTATAGAAAATATGCTTGAGGGTAAGGTAGAATTTTATGATGAATTTATAAGGCTTGGGAAAAAGCCTGAAAACTACAAATGTAAAGGATTTGATGAAGTGTAAAATTGCCTCAAAACAAGCAATTAATATCCGAAAAATACACTATATAAAAAGCACTAAATAATAAAAACAACTAAATAAAATATCTTAAAAATGTAAAAATAAATAATATAAAAGATTTTGGTGGAGCTGTGGGGAATTGAACCCCAGTCCAAAAAATAGACCAATAAAAACCTCGACATACTTAAAAAATGAAGCTTTATATTTGCTTATATCACAAGCTTCGATGATATTAAGCCACTTTGAAAGACTTCACTATGTATTATCAAAGCAACTAATACAATAGCTATCTAGCAAAAATGAAGAGTAAATATATAGCTAGAATCTATATCACTCCGCTCCAAAAAGGATTGTTAAACTTACGCTGCTCTTGCGTAAGCTGGAGCTAGTTTTTTATTATTTGCGTTTAAATTTATGTGATGATTTTACAGTATCAATCAAACTGGTATGCAATCTTTATCTTCTACTTTCTGTCGAACGCCAAATCAGCCCCATAATTAGGAATAAATTAGGCATAAATAAGAAAACTTTAAAAAACCTTATCATTCTAATCCTTAAAAATAAAATTGTCAAGGATTTTGTTATAATCAAACCTTAATTTTATATCAAAAGAGATATTATGAAAGAAAAATTTTATATTACAAATATTAGCTGTTCTTCTTGTGCTAATAAAATAGAAAGTGCATTACAAAAACTAGAATGTGTAAGCTATGTGCATATTGACACAAACAATAATATATTAGAAATTGATACAACAAATATCAATCTAGCAATAAAAACTATCAAATCTATAGAATCAAATATAAATATAAGCAAAGAAAATCCAACAACAGATGAATTTGATACAAAAAAAGAGTTATGTTTTTTAAGTGGATTAATAGCAGTATTTTTAATAGCTGTTATTGTATTGCATGTTGTAGATAATGAGATTACAAAATATATATCGATTGGAATCTTAATAATTATTTATCTAATCTCTGGAAAAGATATATTTAAAAGTGCATTTAATAATATCAAAAAAAGAGATTTCTTTGATGAAAATACATTAATGTTTATTGCTACAATCTCTGCATTTGCAATTCAAGCATATGAAGAGGCAGTGGCTGTAATGTTATTTTTCAAAACAGGAGAGTTTCTGCAAGATTTAGCGGTGCAAAAAGGAAAAAAATCAATAAAAAATCTATTGCAAATCGCACCAAATATCGCCCACTTAAAGCAAGATTCTAATATCATTGATATTCCACCACAAGATTTAAAAATAGATGATATTTTTATAGTAAAGCCTGGAGAGAAGATTCCAACTGATGGAATTGTAATAAACGGAAAAAGCCTCATTGATACGAAAGCTCTTACGGGCGAACCAATACCAAAAGAAGCACAAATTGATACAAAAATTCTAGGAGGCACATTAAATCTAAATGGAATATTAGAGATAAAAGTAACGAAATTATACGAAGATTCTAGTGTTGCAAAGATTATTGATTTGGTGCAAAATGCAAGTAATAAAAAAGCAAAAATGGAGAGTTTTATTACAAAATTTGCAAGAATCTATACACCAATTGTATTTTTTATAGCACTTGCAATTGCAATACTTCCTCCATTATTTGGTTTTGGTGAATTTGGTGAGTGGATTTATAGAGCATTAGTAGTATTGATGGTTAGCTGCCCTTGTGCACTTGTAATAAGTGTGCCATTAGCATATTTTGGAGGCATTGGAAGCTGCTCAAAAAATCATATTTTGATAAAAGGGGCAAATTATCTAGAAGCACTTAGCAATGTAAGTCATATTGCATTTGATAAAACAGGCACTCTTACAAAAGGTGTGTTTAAAGTTGTAGATATTATCCCGCAAAATGGATTTAGCAAAGATGATGTTTTACAATATGCTTTTTGTGCAGAAAATTTTTCAAATCACCCAATAGCGCTTTCTATAAAAGATGAATACAACAAAACACTACATCCTCATCAATGTAATAATACAAAATTTGAGCAAATAAGCGGTCTTGGAATAATGGCTACTTGTAATTACAAAGAGATTCTAGCTGGTAATGACAAAATATTGCATAAATACAATATAAAACATAATAATTGCGATATTGATGGCAGTGTTGCACATATAGCAATAGATGGAGTCTATGCAGGATACATACTCGTAGCAGATGAATTAAAAGAAGATTCACTAGAGGCACTTAAAGAATTGCAGAATCTTGGTGTAACAAATATGATAATGCTAACTGGTGATAATGAATTTGCATCAAAAAAAATATGTGATAAGCTAGGCTTAGAGAATGTAAAATACAATCTCTTGCCAGAGGAAAAAGCAAAATATTTTATAGAATTCAAACAAAATGCTAGCGGAAATGCTGTATTTATAGGTGATGGTATAAATGACGCACCATGTATTGCTCTAGCAGATATTGGTGTAAGTATGGGAAAATTAGGTAGTGATGTAAGCAAAGAGAGTGCAGATGTATTAATCATAAATGACAAAATATCAAGCATGGTAAAAGCTATAGAAATCGCAAAAAAGACAAAAAATATTATTTATCAAAATATTGCCTTTGCATTTATTATAAAGATATTATTTATTATTCTTGGAGTATTTGGTGTTGCAACTATTTGGGAAGCTGTATTTGGGGATGTGGGTGTAGCATTGCTTGCATTATTAAATTCAATGAGAATCTTAAAGGCATAAACCTAGAATCTAAGATTCTAGTAAATGCCCTAGTTTTGATTGTTTGATTTTTAGATATTCTTTATTATATTGATTTGGTGTAGCAAGAATACTATCTCTTTGCACTTTAACAAATTTTGATATTTCGCTTATTTTTTTTGGATTATTTGTAAGAAGTCGAATACTCTTAATCCCATAATAATCAAAAATCTTACCAACTATATCATAATTCCTCAAATCTGCTCCAAATCCTAATTTATTATTTGCTTCAACCGTATCATATCCATTGTCTTGGAGATTATAGGCATTTACTTTATTAAATAGCCCAATCCCTCTACCCTCTTGACGCAAATATATAATCATTCCATTTTCTGCTGCGATTCTTTTCATTGCAATTTCTAGCTCATCACCACAATCACATTTCCTACTACCAAAAACATCGCCTGTCATACATTCAGAATGCACTCTAACAAGTGGAATAGCACCTAACTCATTACTTTTTAATACTAAATGCTCTGCTTTATTATTATCTTCTCTAAAAGATTGAATGATAAAATTACCAAATTTTGTTGGTAAATTTGCTTGCTTTGATACTTCCATAAAATATAATGTCCTAGTTAAAAAGATATTGTTTTAGAAAAATGTATTGTATCTTAAAGTAAGAATAAATTTTATTATTTTGAAAGATAAATGGTGCGGGAAAGAGGACTCGAACCTCCACACCTCGCGGCGCCAGATCCTAAGTCTGGTGCGTCTACCAATTCCGCCATTCCCGCATTTTTGAATTCGAGATTATATAATTTTATTTTTAAAATAATATTAAGCTAAATAACTGCTTTTACATCTTTTATATTTGTTAATATTTTAAAAATTTCATCTCTTTCTTTTTGGCTAACTACATAGATACTAAAATTATAACTAGAATATTTACCACCTGTGCTATCTTTAGAGAATTCAAATTTATAATCCAATGAACCAAACTTATCTTTTATACTTGATTGTAATATATCTTTATTGCTTGTGATGATTAGATATTCCCAGATTCTAGGATATTCTATATTTAAATCTTTATTATCCATTTTGCATCGCCTCTAATATTTTTAAAATTTCACTTGGAATCTTCTCTATTTTTTTATTTATTACATCAATACAAGCAAGTTTTATAGTTGCTTCAAAAATTACTTTAGTATCGAGATTTATACTTTGTTTTAGGATTATACTACTTTTGCCAAGTTTTAAAATCTTTGAACTTACAACAAGCAAATCACCAAGCTTTGCAGAATCTAAAAAATCACATTCTATATGCCGCACAACAAGTCCTATTCTATCTGTATTTGGCATAACGCCATTACTAAAAAATAGCTCACTTCTTGCTCTTTCGCAGTATTTTATATAATTTGTATGATATACAATGCCGCCACAATCAGTATCTTCGTAATATATTCTTACTTGCATAAATCCTCATTATATATTTTCTAAAAATCTCTCTTTTACAAAATTAATATCAAAAATGCTATTTTTTGCTCTTTGATTTAGACTAACAAATATTTCATTAATAAATTTAGAATCTAGCCCATAATCCTTTAAATCTTGTGAAATCTCTAAATCATAAAAAAGATTTTTTATTCTATCTTTGTATTGTAACAATAAAGAGCAAGATTCTCCTTTAGGAATGCAATCTAATAACAATGGAATACTAAAAGAGCAAGCTATTCCATGTGGGATTCCAAATCTCATTGTGATTGGATAGCTTATGGCATGTGCTAGTGCAGTTTGTGTATTTGAAAAAGCAAATCCTGCGTATATACAAGCAAGAGCTAGATTCTCTCTTAAATCTCTAGAATCTAGATTGCAGCTTAATAAAGCTAGATTTTGCAGTATCAAATCTATTGCTTTTATTGCATTGTTTGTAGATATTGGATTTGCATTAATATTCCAAATAGATTCTACTGCATGACTTAATACATCAAGTCCAGTAGAAATCGTAATATCTTTTGGAATGCTTTGCATGAGATTTATATCATAAATAGCGATTTTGGGATATAAAAGATTATGATTTAGAGAATATTTTATATTTGAATCTTTATCCCAAATAGTCGCCCATTTTGTTAGCTCACTACTTGTCCCTGCTGTAGTTGGTATAGCATATATGGATTTAGATTCTACATTACCTATGATTTCTAATGCTCCATTTTTAGCCATAATTTCATTTTTAAGAGATAAAAATTTCGCACTATCTAGCACGCTTCCACCTCCAATAGCTATAATGCAATCAAAATTAGGCAAATCTTTTTTTATATTTTGCAAAAATGAAAGCTCTGGATTTGGTGATATTTCATCAAAAACATAATTAATTTTATTTTTAAATATATCTTGCATTTTCTTTATTATGCCTCTTTTTTAAATCCTTTTGAAGTGACTATCAAGGCATTTTTAAAATCTATATCCTTTAAAATATCAATATAAGATACATTAAACCTAATATCTACTGGATTGTAATAAGAAAAATTCATAATTTTGCCTTTATCTTGAATTTTGCAGTATTTTACATTACAATAAGCATCTTTTACAACATATGGTTTTACAATAATTAGCTTAAGGTTTAAGCATACACAGCTTTTGTAATCTTTCTTTTTAAAAATTCTTCAAGCTGTTTAGAATCTAAAATAAATACAAAGGAATTATTTATGAAATTTGCAACTATGCCTGTTATTTCAGGAGCGTTACTTGGGGTTTTGGCACCTATCCTTGTATATTTTGGGAATCCAAAAAATATGGGTGTTTGTGCAGCATGTTTTACAAGAGATATAGCAGGAGCACTAAACCTCCATCAAATGCAAGCTACACAATATATAAGACCAGAGATTATTGGTATTGTTATTGGCGCATTTATAGCATCATTGATTTTTAGTGAATTCAAAGGAAGAGGTGGTTCATCGCCTGTTATAAGATTTATACTTGGAATCTTTGCTATGATAGGGGCATTGGTATTTTTGGGCTGTCCTTGGAGATTGTTTTTAAGACTTAGTGCTGGGGATTTAAGTGCTATTGCTGGATTATTTGGACTTGTTGGTGGAATAATTGTTGGAAGCTTTTTTATAAAAAGAGGATTTTCTCTTGGTTCTAAAAAAGAGTTAAATAAATTTTCTGGATTTGGATTTTTATTTTTTATCATTGCATTATTGTTATTTTTTGCTTGGAAAGTATTTGGTGATAATTCACCTATATCATTTTCTACAAAAGGTCCAGGGGCAGCGCATGCTCCATTTTTATTGTCAATTGTAGCTGGAATCTCTATTGGCTTTATATTTCAAAGAAGTAGATTCTGCACTATTGGAGCATTTAAAAATATATATTTAATCAAAGATAGCGCAATGCTACAAGGTGTAATGGCATTGCTTGTTGCAGCATTTATTACAAATCTAGCATTTGGATTTTTCTCACTAGGTTTTACAAATCAGCCAATAGCACACAATAATATATTATGGAATTTTCTTAGCATGCTATTATGTGGATTAGCATTTAGTCTTGGTGGTGGTTGTCCAGGAAGACAGCTCGTGCTTGCTGGAGAAGGTGATAATGATGCTGGTATATTTGTACTTGGATTGCTTCTTGGCGGTGCAATAGCACACAATTTTAATCTAGCAAGTTCTGCAAATGGAATTACAGCAAATGCACCTACTGCAGTTTTACTAGGTATCGCATTTTGTTTGATTGTCGCATTTTTTGCAAAAGAAAAAAAATAAAGCAATGAAGGGTTATCTAATATTTGATGTAGATTTTTATGCTTTTCAAGTAGAAAAGCTACTAAAACAATCAAAAATTAGCCATAAAATCACTACGATTCCTAGAGAAATCTCTAGTGATTGTGGTATTGCAATATATATTGATGATTTTTCTTTAGTTGATTTGCTTTTAACAAACTACAATATTCCTTATAAATTTAAAGAGATAAAAAATTAGATAATCTCTTTGCTACATCTTGTGGTAGTATTTTTGGTCGTCCAAGATTTTCTTTGCTACCTTTTTTTATCGCTAAATATATAAAGTGAGCGCCACCAGCATTTGCTTCCAAAAATAGATTTATATACTTTTGAAAATCATTTAAATTATAAGCGATATTTACCTTATCATATCCACAAGATTCTGCAATACTTGCAAAATCTACAAATGGCGAGAGATTAAACTGCCCACCTGTGCTATCATGACTTTGATTATCCAATAAAATATGGCAAAAATTATCAAGATTGCGATTTTTCGCATAATATGCGTTTGTGCTTAAATTTCCAAGTCGCATTAAAAGTGCAGAATCTCCATCAATAGCAATAACTTTATGCTTACTTGCAAGTGCTATGCCAAGGGATAGTGAGCTAACACAACCCATAGAGCCAACCATATAAAATTGATTTGGATTATCAGCAATCTCATAAAGTTCTCTGCCACATTTTCCAGTGGTAGCAAAAAGTAGGGCATTATGTCTAAATGCAAGATTATGCAAGATTCTAAGTGCCTCAAGTCGCGATGGAATAGTAGATTCTGCACTAGATTTCATTTTTTTAGAATCTAATAAAACAATATTTGATTTATCAAGTGGATTGAGATTTAATGGAACTTTGCAAAATGTCCCTTCTTGCACGATAAAAAAGAAACTTTGATTAGAATCTAAAATCTTTTTTGCATGCTTTATTTGTATTTTTGCCTTTTTAATATCAAAATCTAAAAATTCATATTTTATCTCACAAATTTCTAAAAGCTTATCAGTTATCACGCCTAAGAGTTCATGTTGGGGCTCATCTGTGTTTTTGTTATTTTCATCTCGCTTGCCTCGAAGTGATACAAAGCCAAGTATTGGAATCTTAAAAGTATGATTTAGACTTGTAAGTGGTGCAAGATATGAACAAGGCACGCCACTAAATTGCTCTACTCCAATATCTTTTAAAAGCTTTCCGAATTCTTGTGTATCTAGCATTATTATCCTTTTTAAATTTTTGCAATGCAAATTATCTAAATAAGCCTCACGCAATTTCTTATTTTATATTGCTATAGGATTGTAAAGATTCTTGTAAATATTTAATATTTTCATTTTCATCTTTAGAGATAAAGCTTTGTGGGTGCGGACGAATGATAATGTGATAGCCACTTTGTGCCAAGGGTAAAAGCAAATCTAATCCAAATTTAAAAAGAAGACTTTCTTTTCCCCATGATGGCGATACTAATATTGTATTAGAATCTTTATTTAGATTCTTATTAGAATCTTGCTTTAAGCTTAATTCATCAAGATAAGTGCTACCAGTAATTGCTATATATTTTGCTTTGGTATTATGAGCAGATTCTATATCACGGATAAAATCTAATTGAGCACTATTTGCAACTAATACAGAACAAAATAATCTATACCAAATACACGATAAGTCATAGGTGTAAGCGCATGCACGATATGACAATAATGTTTTACACCACGATTGCGTTTTATTTGCAAGACATCAAGTCCAGGCGTAGTTAGCACGAAAATATCTGCATTTAAACGATTAAGAATACTATAAGCTCTATTACCTTTGCCTATGTAGCTAAAAGTGCCAAATGGAGAATTTCTAAAAAAGCATAAATCATCTTTATTTGAAGTGTAATAAGTATAAGGGTGAGAAAATCTATCTAATGCATCAAGAATGGATTTGAAAGTATCATAATATTGCGAGCTTTCACAATAAAAAACTATGTAGAATCTAATTTTTAAATAATTAATTTTTAAATAATGATATAAGATAATTTCAATCTAATTTAATACACTAAAGGTATAAAATGACAATATTTGAGAAAATAGTAAGTGGAGAGATTCCAGCAAATAAAGTATTAGAAAATGATGATTTTTTAGCATTTTATGATATCAATCCAAAAGCACCTATTCATATATTAGCAATTCCAAAAAAATGTATAAAAGATTTTCATAATGCAGATGCAGAATTGCTAAAAGGTTTAAATGAGTTTATAAAAGAAGTAGCAAAAAAAGTTGGTTTAGATAAGAATGGTTATAGAATCATTTCTAATATAGGTAGCGATGGTGGGCAAGAAGTCCCGCACTTACATTTTCATATACTTGGAGGAGCAAAGTTAAAATGGGAAAAATTAGGATAAAAAATAAAATGAAACATATTAGAAAAATAGGTGAATACAGCATAGCAGGTAGTATAGGAATTGCAACATTATTTGTATTATCAGGTTGCAATTCACAAGATAACAAAGAGCAGGCAACATCAAATTCTATAAAGCAAGGGGCTTTTGTAATTATTGAAGAGCAAGAAGATGGAAGCTATAAGATTCTAGAAGAACACCCAAGTGATACAACAAGAGTGCTTTTAAAATCAAAAGATGGAAATGAGAGAATGTTAAGCAATGAAGAAATAAATGAGATGCTAAAAGAAGAAGAAAAGAAAATTGATAATGGTACTTCACAGCTTACAAATCCAACAGGAACAGGATTAGGACTTGGTGAGGCTATACTTGCTTCTGCTGCTGGTGCGATAATAGGCAGCTGGATAGGAAACAAACTCTTTAATAATCAAAATTTTCAAACACAGCAAAGAACGACATACAAATCGCCACAAGCATATGAAAGAAGCAAAAATTCATTTGGAAATCAAGCAGGAGCAAGCACAAATAGAGCTACTGCAAGCAGTGGAAAAAGCGGCTTTTTTGGTAATAGTAGTAGTGCTGGTAGCAGTGATAGAAGTCAAAGTGCATTTGGTGGATAAGAATCATATAAAAGTCTTAGGCAATTTTGAATGAAAACTATTTTAATTACTGGAGCAAGTGGATTCTTAGGTAGCCATTTGGTAAAAGCATTTTATAAATCTAATAAAATCATTGGAGTAATAAGAAAAGATAGTAATCTTTGGAGACTAAAAGACTATGATATAGAGCTTGTAGATTCTAAAGATTTAAATCATATAGAAAAAAATATTGATTTTATTATTCATACTGCTACAAATTATGGCAGAAATGGCAATAAACTAAGTGAAATAATAGATTCTAATCTATTATTTGGTATTCAGGTTTTGGAATTTGCCAATGATAAAAATATCAAAACTTTCATCAATATAAATACTCTTCAAAATCCCATGACAAATCCATATTGCATGAGTAAAAATCATCTTAGTAATTATTTTAGATATTTTGATAATATAAATATTATTGATGTTTGTATTGAGCATATGTATGGACCATTTGATGATAATAATAAATTTATACATTATCTAATAGAACAAATGATTTTAAATAATAATATAAAACTAAGCAAAGGTGAGCAACTACGAGATTTTATATATATTGATGATGTAATAAATGCATTTAAAATCATCATTAATAATATAGATTCTTTTAAAAAATACACACGTTGTGAGCTAGGAAGTGGAAAACAAACTAGACTAAAGGATTTTATAGAACTTACATTAGATATATTTAATCAATACTCAAATACAAATTCAAAATTATTATTTGGAGAAAAGCCATATAATCCTTTAGAAAATATGAATATAAAAACTGATATATCACTGCTACAGAGTTTTGGTTATATACCAAAATATAGCAATAAAGATGGTATTACAAAAACGATAGCCTACCACCTAAATAGGGGGGGGGTCGCACTAAAAAATGATTTTATAACATATATTTATTATCTTCATAAGAAGGTTGCGTAAATGGAGATAATAAATACTACTTTTAAAGATCTATACATCATAAATATCACTCCACATAAAGATTTAAGAGGACAATTTGTAAAACAATTCAATAAAAATATTTTTGAGACTTATAAACTTAATGCTGAATTTTTTGAATCATTTTATTCTGTATCACAAAAAGGCGTTATTCGTGGTATGCACTTTCAGATTCCTCCAAAAGAACATGCAAAATTAGTATATGTATCAAATGGAAGTATTATTGATGTAGTGCTTGACTTGAGGCAAAATTCCAAAACATATAAGCAAAATTTTTATATTCAATTAGATTCTATTAATCTTCAATGCCTATATATACCAGCAGGATTTGCACATGGATTTTTAAGCCTTGAGGATAATACAAAAGTGCATTATATGCAAACAAGTGAATACAGCAAAGAACATGATTGCGGGGTGAAGTATGATAGCTTTGGATTTAGATGGGAGGAAATAGCAAAGAAATATAATATTGATAAATTTATTATCTCTAATCGTGATTTATCTTTTAGTGATAGAATAGAGGGATATTTTTGAAAACTATTCTAATTACAGGCGGCAGTGGGTTTATAGGCTCAAATCTAATAAAAACACTAAGCAAATCATATCACATCATAGCAATTATAAGAGAAAATTCGGATTCTAGTAGAATAGAATCTTTTTGTAAAATATATAGATACAAAAATGCCCTAAGCTTACTAGAATATTTAAAAGATAAAGATTTAATAGGCGTAATACATCTAGCAACTTTATATATAAAAACACACAAAATTGATGACATCAAGTGTATTATAGATTCTAATATTACTTTTGGAAGTGAGATATGCGAGATTCTATCATTATTAAAATTTGATGGTTGGTTTATAAATGTTGGCACATTTTGGCAATTTTATAAAAATATGCCAAATAATCCTTTGAATCTATACGCAGCATCTAAAAGTGCTTTTAATAATATTATTAATTTCTATGCAAACACGACAAATATCACCTTTAGCACTATTTATCTAAATGATACATATGGACCAAATGACACTAGAGAAAAAATATTTAATCTATGGCTTAGAGTTGCAAATAGTGGCAAGACACTAGAAATGAGCAAAGGAGAGCAACTAATTGACATAATATATATTGATGATGTAATAAATGCATTTATTGTGCTAATTGATTTATTAAACTCAAAATACAAAACTCTAGCAAAAAATAAAATATTTGCACTTCATACAAAAGAAAGAAAAACATTGCGTGAGCTTGCAAATATATTTGAAGAAATAATAGGCAAGAAATTAAATATATTATGGGGTGCAAAACCATATATGCAAAGAGAAAACTTCATCCCATTTGAAGGTGGTGAAGATCTGCCAAATTGGCAAGAATGCTTCACTTTTAAAGATGGTATAACAAAAATTATAAAAAGCTAAGATTCTATCTTAGTTATTCCATATGCCCTAAATTTTTCTTCTACATAATCAATATCTGCATACAGATTTGAAGCCCACCAAGCACCAACAAATCCATCCATATGATCGGTATCTTTTTCATTTCTTAACTCACAAATAATTGGTAAAAATTCAATTCCAAATAAATAATCAATAGGATATTCTGCAAAATCTGATGATCTTAATGCAATCGCTTTTCCTCCGCTTTTCATGTAACCATAATTCATTATAGAAGTGCCATCTATGCTTAGTATTACTTTAGCTCTACTTAGATAATTAATCTTATCTTTGAAACTCACTTCTTCCATATACAATGTTTTAAATCCATATTTAGATTCCAAAAATTCTCTAAATTCATCTTCATTTATCAAGAATCTTTTTGCGCTTTTTGCCCTTGATATATATATCCGCTCAAAATTATTAATAAAATTTTCATCATAATAAAACGCTCTTAAATGTTCCATCGCATCTACTAAATATTTTTTGTTGCATTTTACTTGAGTTGGAATAAAAACATTATTTACATCAGTTACCATTTTTTGTGGCATTTTTGCATCATTAACACAAATAATATTTTCTTTTTTTATTGCAAATGGACAATTTTTATTATGTTCTTGTGTGAGACTTAGAAGTGCTGGGTAGATATATTGATCAAATTGCCATGAATTTCTAATAGGAGCAATAATGACTAATTCATTAAAATCTATATCATATATTTTAGATTCTTGTTGCTGCCCCCCCCTAATTACTTGCTTCTTATTGTATAGTGCTTTTAGTGTAGCAAGAAGTCTTGGAAATTCTTCAAAACTAAAATGAGAAAAACAATCCCAATTTGGTGAGTGCCATAGAATCTTTTGTTTGTTTGATTTTAATTCTCTTTGTTCTTTTCCTTTAAAAAGGCTGATTATGACTTTTATTACTTGTTTTAGTTCTGTCATATTTGTTGGTATAAAAAAATGTTTTTGCAATTTTTTATAAAAATTATAATTATTATTTACAAAGCCATGAGTGCCAAATCCACCTGTATTTTCTTGCACTATTTTGCCATTATAAAATGCACCACCACTTGTAGTTACAATCTCAATATGATCAAAATGTAATATATCAAATGGTGCTAATTTAAATTTCATAAATCTAGCAATTTTTGCTTCTTTATTTGGAATCCCTCGAGTATTTAATAGATTTGTATTTACGCTTTGCATGTTAAATTTTTTGTCTAAATTTAGCAAACTCTTATATTCTTTTGAATCTTCATCAATTAAATCAGAAATTTTTATTTCTAAATAATCTTGAATATCTTCTTGCATTTACTCCCCTTGTTTATAAAATGCAAAATTATATCCAATCTAATAAAATATTATTGATATTGTGCTCTTTGATTAATCTTTTTAGATTTGTAATTTTATTTTTACCATCTATAAAATATCTTTCATGTGTTTCGCAAGCGATATAATCGATTTTTTCATATAGTTTGGTTTCTATTATCTTATCGATAATATCAAACTCTGCACCTTCGATATCAAGCTTTAAAAAATAGATTCTGTCATTTGTATTTAATATATTTTCATTAATATATCTCACCAAATCAATTACTTCTACTTCATAATATTCATCATAGCCTTCATTATAATCACCACTAGAATCTAGCCTATTTCCTTGTGAAATACTATCATTAAGCATAAACTTTGCCTTGCCATCTTTGTTTGATAAGGCGGCTTTATGCAGTATCACATTTTTATTATTTTTGTATTTATTTTGTAAAATTGGAAATAAAATATCATTTGGTTCAAACAAATGCACCACTGCACCACAATCAAGCAACAAATCAGTAACAAGCCCAGCATGCGCACCACAATCTATTGTAATCTTTGGATTCCCCCCCCCCATTTCTCTAAAAATACGATAAAAAATATCATAATATCTTTTTGGCACATGGGCATTATGAAGTTTTAGATTTATCCCTCCAATTCCATTTGGATCAACAATAGCATTTTCTATCAAATCAAGCTGCATTGCAAGTGCATTTTTGTAATCCTTGCTAAATCTGTATTTTACCTTTAGATATGGATTTAAGATTCTTTGTGAAAATAGAATCTTATTTTTATAATCTCCTCTTTGTCTTTTGATTTTTCTTTGTAAATATTCCAATAATGTTTCTTTCTGCATTTTTTCTCCTTTAAATTCCTTTGAAATTGCCATCTATAAAAGGGGCGTTTTTATCTTTTGGTGAAATATTTGTAATATCTAGATTCCATTTTATATTTAAAACTTTATCAAGTGGGTTTATAGTGCTATCTGCGCTACTTTGGAATGGTGCTGTTGTAAGATATAAAATCTCTGCATTATTGCTTAAGGCTTGGAATCCATGTGCAAAGCCTTCTGGTATATATAAATATTTGTTATTTGATTTGCTTAGTGTGATTGTAAAATGCTTTAAAAATGTCTTAGAATCTTTTCTTAAATCGACTGCTACATCTTGAATACTGCCAGAAATACAGCGGATAATCTTTATTTCACTAAAAGGCTTAGTTTGGAAGTGCATACCACGAATAGAACCTTTTAATTTTGTTAAAGAGTGGTTTATTTGGACTATTTCTTTTGAAAGCCCGATTTCTTTGAAATTTTCTTTACAAAAATATCGTTCAAAATATCCTCTTTCATCTTTTATTTGTTTTGGTTCTATCACAAATAAATTTTCTATTTTTGTTTCTACAAAGGTGAAGCGACTCATATTGCTCCCCTTTGGATATGGTGATATGTTTGGTGATAATTTTTACTTTTGGAGTAGTGATGATAAATCTGCATACTACCCCCCCCCATGTTACTATTTTTAGGGTTGCTTAAAATTGCCTTAAATATAGATTCTACTTCTTTGATAATCTCATCTTTGATATTCCATGCTGGAATCCAAATATAATCTGGAATCTGCTCTTTTATAAAATCTTTATTTTTTACTTCTATATGACTTCCGGGCAAGAAAAGATTCTGCTTGTGGGGTGAATTGTCTATTGCATAAGCTATCAAATCATCTTTGATACCACAATAATTAAGCAAAGTATTTCCCTTTGCTGCAGCTCCATATGCAATAACTTTTTTATTATTCTTTTTTAATTTTAACAATAAAGATAAAAAATCAATCTTTATTTTTTGCATATTTGATTCCAAAGATAAATAACCATCTTTATTATCAAGATTGTATTTTTTCTCTAATGCTAAGATATTTATGATATTTTTACTTATTTGCTTTTTATTTTTACTAGCATAAATCCTCAAACTTCCGCCATGTGTCTTTAAAATATCAACATCATAAATATAAAGATTCTCTCTTTTAAATAAATCAATTACAGAATGCAAACTATAATAATAAAAATGCTCATGATATATAGAATCAAATTGATTATATTTTATTAGATTAAGAATATGTGGAAATTCAAAATTTGCTACACCATCTTTTTTAAGAGCGATTCTCACACCTGCTACAAAATCTCTTATATTTGGCACATGTGCTAAGACATTATTACCAATTATTAAATCTGCTTTTGGTAGATTAGAAGCTAGGGCTTTATTAAAAAATTTCTCAATTATTTCTATACCACGGGATTTTGCAACTTTTGCAGTGCTAGAAGTAGGCTCAATTCCAATGCTTGGAATCCCTTTGAAAAACTGCAATAAATATCCATCATTTGCTGCAATTTCTATGACTTGAGATGATTTATTTAAATCTAGTTTTTTGATAATCATCTCTGCATACGACTTTGCATGAGCAACCCAAGTGCTAGAATATGAACTAAAATATACATAATTTTTTGAAAAAATTTCTTTTACATTTTTATATTCATCAACTTGTGCTAAAAAGCAATTTTGACATAAATATACTTTTAGCGGATAATAAGATTCTGCATTTTGTAAATCATCTTTATTTAGAAATGAATTTGATGGAGGAGCAAATGATAAATCTGCTATTTTTAACTTTAAGATAGAGCCACAATTTTTACATTTATTATTCATTGTAAGCCCCCTCTTTTTTAAGCAAATATTTAATTTCTAATGCGAGATTCTTATCAAGGGGAGTATAAAATCTATGCAAATGCTCTAAGATTTTATCACTATCTAAAGTATCAAAATCAATTGATTCTAGAATCTCAATTATTTCATTACTAAATCTCTTTTTTACTTGTATCGCAGGATTGCCAATAATTACACTATATGGTTCAAACTCACCACGGACGACACTTCCTGCACCAATCACACAGCCTTTGCCTATTTTGCTGCCAGATAATATAATAGCATTTAGCCCTATCCAGCAGTCATCTCCAATGATAGTCTCGCCTTTTGTTGTATTTTTCTCAATTTTATCGGTGTAATAAGCATAAAATGGATATGTTGAAAAGCAATTCATGCTATGCCCCCCCCCCCGATAAAAATATCACACCATTTGCAATAGAACAAAAATTACCAATTTTTACTTTGGCATCAATATTTCCATAATCTAAAACTTGCAATGGACCATAACTTCCTTTGCCAACAACTACATTATCTAGATTAAAAATATTTACAGGAGTTGTAAAATTATGTGAGTTTTTAAGTCTATATTGTTTTAAGAAAGAATTAAATTTTTGCTTCCATTTTAATTTATTTATGATTGTTTGAAATATGGCTTGTATCATGCTACAAGCCTTGTAAGAGATGGATTAAAGAAAGTAGCTAAATTTAGATTTTGCTTATTCCCCCCCCCCATAAAATCATCTATTACATCTCTAATATATTCTATTTCTATATTTGAGATTCCAGGATATACGCCAACCCAAAAACTATCTTTCATAATTTTATTAGTATTTTTTAAATCCCCTACTACTTTATAATCAATTCCTTCTTTTAGGCTATCAAATGCAGGGTGAAGCAGCATATTACCACCAAAAAGATTTCTAGTTTGGATATTTTTAGATTCCAAAAACTCAACTATCTCATTTCTACTAAAATTCACACCATCCTTTAGAGTGATTAAAAATCCAAACCAGCTTGGCTGTGAATTAGGTGTAGCCTGTGGCAAAATAAATATATCATTAAATTTACTTAGACTCTGATATAAATATTTATGATTTTCTTGTCGTTTTTGGATGAAAAAATCAAGCTTATCAAGTTGTGCAACACCAATACTTGCTTGCATTTCTGTAGCTTTTAGATTGTATCCAAAATGTGAATAGATATATTTGTGATCATAGCCAAATGGAAGATTTCCTTGCATTTGAGAAAATCTCGCTCCACAAGTATTATCTTTTCCACCTTCACAATAACAATCTCTACCCCAATCTCTTATACTTAAAGCAATCTTTTTTAAAAGTGGATTATTTGTATAAATCGCACCGCCCTCGCCCATTGTGATATGATGTGCTGGATAAAAACTAGATGTGCCAATATCACCAAAAGTTCCTGTAAATTTACCATCATATTTTGCACCAAGTGCATCACAATTATCTTCTATAAGCCAAAGATTATATTTATCACAAATCTCTTTTATTGCTTTTAAATCAAATGGATTCCCAAGTGTATGTGCTATAAAAATTGCTTTTGTTTTAGGAGAGATTGCTTGTTTTATCATAGTTGTATCAATATTTGCACTCTCTAAAGTAATATCTACAAATACAGGTATTGCACCAAATTGCACAATAGGTGATATAGTGGTTGGGAATCCAGCTGCAAGAGTAATAATCTCATCTCCTCTTTTTATAGCTCTATCTTTTAGTAAAGGAGAAGTTAAAGTAGAGAATGCAAGCAAGTTTGCACTTGAACCAGAATTTACTAAAAGTGCATAATTTACACCTAAATATTTAGCTAATTTATTTTCAAATTCTCTAGCATATTTACTAGCTGTAAGCCAAAAATCAAGTGCGCTATCCACTAAATTTACGATTTCATTTTCATCATAAATTCTTCCTGCATAATTTATCCTATCACCTTTAGTAAAATCTTTACTTTTTTTATGATAAAGATTGTAATAATCTCTTACTTTTTGCAAGATTTCATCTCTTAGACTTATCAAATCTACCCCTTTTAAAAATATAAAATAAATATTATATCTTAAGAATTATATCTTTATCATTTAAAAAACTCACTCAATCAATATTCCTTATTTTCCAAAATATATAAATAGTAGATATTTATAAAGATTCTAGAATCTTATTTAATTAAATTATTCATATCTAGATATTATGATTTTTCTTACAAATATTATCCAAAGACGCTTTTAATGCCATCATTTATATTAATACTTGGTATATAATGCGGTAGCTTTTGTAATTTTGTAGAATCTAGACTTGATATGGGATTAAAAATCTCATTTTCTCTATATGGTTTATTCCATTTTATATTTAATTTTGTATTTGTAGCATTTTCAAATACTTTAGCTAATTCTCTCAAACTTAAACGCGGAGTATTTTCTATAGTATATATAATATCACTATCAAGAGAATCTATATTTTTAATAGCAATATTTATTGCATTTATAACATCATCGATATGGCTTATATCAATTAGCTGTTCACCTTTGCTCATCTCTAGACATTGACCGCTCTTACTTATCTTGTGCCATAGATTTAGCACTTTTGGTCTTGTATCATTAGCACCATAAGTGTTATAAAGTAAAAGATTAATAAATTTTGTATTTTTAAAATTACTTTTATAAAGTTCTAAAATATCATAAAATGCTTGCTTTGTGCTATCATAAAATGTAAGTGGATTGTAAGTAGTTGAATTTGCAAATATTGAAAAAGTAAGGATATTAATAAAAAATTTTATATTGTTGTTACAGGCAGATTCTAAGACTTCACTACCAAAAGTGATATTACTATCAATAAGCTTTTCTATATCACAAATATTGTGATTTGATAGATATAATGTTGCTAGGTGTAATACCCCCCCCCATAACACTATTTTCATTCATAAAAAAATTATTTAATTTATTAATATCCCTATCATAATAAAAAACTTTGCACTTATTTTTATCAATTACACTAGAATCTCGTGCTATAGCTTTTATATCATAATCTAGATAGAATTTATCGATAAAATGCTTACCGATAAATCCACTTCCACCAGTGATAAATAAATTTGTTTTCATATTTATTTAAATCTTAGCAGATATTTGAAAAATTAATCATCGGATTTTTGACCTATAACTTGTCCAGCCTCATTTATATACACTTTTAGCATATTTGCTAGTTTTACTTCATAACCACTCCATTCTTTTTCTACTTTTATTATAGTTACATTTGGAAATGTTGATTGTAAAGTTGTTGCTACTTGAGCTGGCAAAAGAGCTGGATTTATACCATTATAGCTTTCTATCTCCTTCCAATTACCATCTCTATAAAAATCTATTTTTACACCATTTGATAATCTCACTTCAAAGCTATCAAAATCTTGCTCTACATACATTACTTGTGCATCTTTAAAAGTGCTAGATATAAAACTTTGTGCATTTTTTGGTAATGCAGTCGCAGGAACTACCATATCAGCATTTGCTATGCCACTTAATAAAAATAAACCTAATATAAATCTAATAACGACTTTTTGCATTTCTTTCTCCTTTATATAACAAAAATGAAATTAGATTATAGCAATATTTGTAAAATTTATACTAATATACGAGCATAAAAAATTTAGAGGTATATTTGCAAGGTATGTTTGATTAATGACTTATAAAATATCTATTTTTGGGATTGTCCAAGGAGTTGGATTTCGTCCATTTATATACAATCTAGCAAATAAATTTAAATACAATGGATTTGTAAAAAATGATGGAAGTAGCCTTTATATCATCTTGCAAGGAAAATCTATAAATATTGATAAATTTTTATTTGAATTAAAAAGAAACAAACCACACAATGCTTCCATCAATGATATAACAATAAAAAAAATAGAATCTAAGATTCTATATGATGATTTTTGCATAAAAAAAAGCTCTAAAAATAAAGAGAATCTAATTTATTCTGCTTTGCCTCAAGATTTGGGGATTTGTAAATTTTGCTTAAAAGAATTAAATAACAAATTTGATAGAAGATTTGATTATGCATTTATAAATTGCATATATTGCGGTCCAAGATATAGCATCATAAAATCACTGCCATATGATAGACATAATACCTCAATGAGTGATTTTAAAATGTGTAGCACATGCAAAGCTGAATATGATTCTAATGAAAGCAGGAGATTCCACGCAGAGCCAAATTCTTGCTCAATTTGTGGTATAAAACTATTTTTATTTGATAAAAATAAAAATAATCTAGCAAATAATAATGATGCTATAAATCTAGCAATATCTTTTATTAAAAGTGGAAAGATTCTCGCAATAAAAGGAGTTGGAGGATTTAATCTCGTATGCAAAGCACAATCTAATATCATAGAAAAATTAAGATTACTAAAAAATCGTCCAAATAAGCCATTTGCCATAATCTTTGGAGATATAAATAAAGCTAGCAAATATTTTAATATAGATAAATATGATAGAAAATTATTAGTTTCAAAATATACACCAATAGTTTTATTAGACAAGCCAATACTTCCACTTCCAGATAATATCGCTCCAAATTTAAATACAATAGGCGTAGTTATTGCATATACTGCGATGCATAAGATGTTATTAAGAGAATTTGATGAGCCACTCATCTTTACATCTGCAAATCTCTCAAGTGAGCCAATTATCGTTTCTAAGAATGAAATGTATGAAAAAATTGCTAATATTTTTGATTATTTACTAGATTATAATAGAGATATAATAAATCCTATTGATGATAGTTTGATAGTAAAACTAGAAAGTAACAAATCTATATTTCTTCGTCCTGCAAGAGGGTATTATCCACTTAGTATAAAACTAAATAAATTTTATAGCAAAGATGCACTACTTGCACTTGGAGCAAATCAAAAAAATCAAATTGCACTTTTTTATAAAGATAATATCATTATTTCGCCATATATCGCGGATTTAGAGAGTGTAGATTCTATTATTTATTATAAAAAAGTCATTGAATTATTTTTAGGGATTTATAATATCACTCCAAAAATCATTCTAAGAGATTGCCATTTGCAATATAATTCAAGCAAAATTGCATTAGAATTAAGAGATAGATTTAACGCAGAGATTCTAAATATTTATCATCATAAAGCGCATTTTTATAGTGTATTACTTGATAATAATTTGCTAGATATTAAAAATGCTTTGGGAGTGATATTTGATGGCACTGGACTTGGAGATGATAATAATATTTGGGGTGGAGAGTTTTTTTTGAAATGTGGTGATAAAATATCTAGAATCTTACATATAAAATATTTTCCACTAATTAGCGATAATAATCTTATAAAAGATAATAAAAAAATCGCACTTGGAATTTTATATGGAATCTTAGGAGATGAGATTTTAAATTTGAATATAGATAATATAGCCTTATATCATCAAATCTATAAAAATAATCTAAACTGCATTTCTAGCTCATCTATGGGTAGAATCTTTGATTTTGTCGCATATTTTTGTGGCTTAGAAAAACAAAGCTATGAAGGTGAAAGCGGGATGATAATAGAATCTTTGTATGATAAAAATATAAAAGATTCTTTTTTGTTTGAAATAATAGATGATGAAATAATATTAGATTCTATAATTTTAGAAATCTTAAAAGAAAAAGACAAGATTAAAATAGCAAGTAAATTTATAAATACTATTGCAGATTTGATCATAAAAGTAGCACTCAAATATAAATATCCATTATTTATAAGTGGAGGCGTATTTCAAAACAGGATTCTATGCAATAAACTACATAATCTTACAAAAAAACATAATATCAAGCTATATATGCATAAAAAAATAACTCCAAATGATGGCGGAATCTCGCTTGGACAAATTGGTGCATATATAAATAAAGATTATTCTACAATGTAAATATAAGTATCTATTGGCAATTTGAATACATTGCTATTTTGTGTGTATTGTATATTTGAATCTTTTAGCAAATATTTTATCATCGTTTTTAGATTTATTTGTGGCAAGCCTAGGAGATTTGTTTTGTATATCAGGGAATAATTTTTATTCATATTTTCTATATATTCTTTATTGATATATTTATTAGTAAAGTTATTTAATATGATTAAATCTCCTTTTTTTGGCTTATCTACTCTAAAAGAGTTATAAATGCTATATTTAGAATCTTTATCAAATACAAAATGCAGTGGTTTTAATAATAAATTTGATGAATTTTCATCTTTTGTTTTTATATCAAAATTATCTGCACTATAAACTTCTTCTAAATATCTAATAAAATAAACCCAATAATGATCATTATAATTCTCCCCTCTACCTATACCATCAAAATAAATATTTACTTTGTCATTAGCTATTTTTGTGTATTTATCTACAAAATCTAGGCTTAAATGAAAAGCTACGCCATCTTTTTTGAGACTAATAAAAGTCCAAATGCTTTGTGGGAGTGTATTTATCGTGTAAAACAAGAGGCAAAATAATGCAATGTATTTATAAATTTTATATCGTTTTACATAATATGCAAGAGAAAAAGAAACTATAAAATATATAGGCGCAAGATAATAATTTGTAAATATTTGTAATTTTAAATATACCAATAAATACAAAAATCCACCAAACAAAAGACTATCTAAAAATGGATTTAATCTAAAATATTTAAAAAATAGAATCTTTGTTATTACAACAAATGGCAGTAAAATCATCAAAAAAGGATTTTCTATTGTAAAATTAAACAATCCTTTTGCAAGAAATATAATATATTCTTTATGATCCAATGCTTCTTGATTTAAAATATTATCATTATAACTTACTACAATTTGTGGTGATACATAAAATACATATATGCTTATAAATATAAAAGCACTAATAACTAATGCAATATTATAAAATAAAAATATCCTAGAATAACATCTATTAAAAAAGTGATATATAATATGAAATAATCCAAACAAACCAATGACAACAAATGCAGGCTCTTTAAGGTAAATTGCAATATTTGCGCTAATAATCCCTAATATAATTGCATATTTATTGCTATATTGTGCATAATAACTACATATAATAAAAATAACGATAAATAATATCAATACCCTTTCAGGATAACAAATGCCTACATTAATCGTTATAAAACCAACATTAAAAAAACAAATGATAAATATTAATAATTTGTAGTTAATATTATTCAATTTTAATAATTTATAAAACAATACACCAATTACAAATACAATAATTGCATTAAAAGAGAAAAATAAATATGGAGAATTTGAAATTTTCATCAATAGATTTAAGTCTAAAAAGGCTAGGGGGTAGAATCTCCCAAGATCTAAATGTATATTATTTTCAATTGGTATATTATGAAAAATATTTAGCCACCACGCTATATCATCTAGGTTGAAGCTATATCTGCTATATATGATTATTCCTACGCAAAATAATATCAATACAAGATAAAATATCTTATCTTGATACCCCCCCCCTAAAACTTTGCTAAATTTTATTTTATACACAATTTTTAAATACTCTCTATATCAACATTGATTGCACCAGATTTTTTTATAGCATTTAAAATTGATATGATATTACTAGAGCTTGTTCCTATTTTTTGCAATGCTCCAACAAGTGAAGATATAGTTGGTTTATTTGCTACTATTAGATTATTTTGTGTTTGATTTTGAGTATTTGTAGAATCTATGATTTTTATTGTCATATCTCCATGACTTATTGTAATTGGCGTGATTCTAATCTCACTTCCTGTAATAATCGTGCCACTTTGTTCATCTATAATGATTTTATCATTTTTTTGATATTCAATATCGATATCTTCTACCATACTCAAAAACTCTACCATTCCTATATTATTTGGCTTTGTTAGTGATATAGTCCTTGGGTCTTTAGCTAGAGCTATATTGGCTTTAAAATGATTATTTATAGCTTTTTGAATATTAATAGCATTTTTAAAATCAGCATCTTTTAGGCTTAATGTTGCATTTGGTTTATTATATATATCATATACTAGCTCTCTTTCTATTGTGCCTGCTTGTGGAATAGTGGCTGTAAGAGAATCTGAAAGATTGGAAATATTTCCTTGTGCTATTGCATATACATTCCCATCAATAGCACTAAGTGGTGTTAAAACAAGAGTCCCGCCAGATAGTGATTTTGCATCTCCAAGTGAAGATACTGATATATCTATCTTATCTCCTGCTCGTGCAAATGGTGGAAGTTTCGCACTCACTATTACAGCAGCTACATTTTTTGATTTTATATCATTTGGAGATACTTTTATATTCATCGTCTCTAGCATATTTGATACTGCTTGCATAGTAAATTTTGAATTACTTTTATCGCCTGTCCCATTTAATCCTATGACAAGCCCATATCCTGTTAGCTCATTTTCTCTAACACCTAAAATATTACTTATATCTTTTATTTTTGCGCCATACATTAAATCCAGACAAATAATAAAAATAAAAATCCATTTTATTTGCATTACAATTCCCTTTACCAACAAGAACTTTATAGAATCTTCTTGATAAAAAGCAAAAAATATTCCAGAATCTTTTAGAATCTAATATATAGGCTTAGCCCAAATCCACCTTTTGTATTTATAAATATTGGAGATGATATGATCTCTAGATTATTTTTATCATTTATATTATAGATTCCAAGTGCTTCTCCAAGCCCAGTGCTATATATCAAGCTACCAAGTGGATCTAAAATCCAAATAATACTTTTTCCAAGCCACCACGAACCAAATAGCTCATTGTTATTTGTTTGTATATATCTTATTAATTGATAGAATCCTTCTCCAAGCAATGCACCAAAAGCAGGAGTAATGATGATATCTTGCCAACTTGGAATCTCTGCAAATCCCTCAATGCCATATTCCCAAAAGAAACTTGAAGCTAAAAAAGAAAATAATGCAGAAGCACTCCAAGAAAATCCAGCCATCCTTGGTTGCAAATAATACACTGCTCCAAAATATGGATGTGCTATATAATTTAGCCATAATTCATCATTATCGACTACAGGACCTTGCTTTGTGCGCATTTTCCATTTATTAAAGATATCATTAATATCATCTCTATTCCATTTAGTTACACTCTCTGGCATAATATATAATAATCCAGTAGCAACAATAGAACTAACAGCTATTAGCCCTACGCCTAAACCTAAATATCCCCATTTGCTACTTGGCTCATAATATGTCGATGGTTTATGCACATTAGCATTTTGTAATAATTCTTTCGTATCATATGCTTTAAGAAATGACAAATTAATAAACAACACAATAAAACAAATTTTTAGAACTCTAAACATAATAAATATTAATCTCAAATCAAAGAAGTTGAATAAAAATGATAACAAATTTTTGATATATATCTAAACTTTTTTAAAAAATATATGCAATAAGTAATGCTTAACAATATTAAGGAGAGTTAAATTAAGGAGAGTTAAATGGTGAAATACATAAAGCTATTTATCCCTGTATTAGTAGCTATGATAATTTTTATCTTACCTACACCAGAAGGATTAAGTCAAAATACTTGGCTTTACTTTAGTATTTTTATTGGTGTTGTTGTTGGCTTGATATTAGAACCAATTCCTGCGGCATTAGTTGGTCTTGTAGGAGTTGGTATTTGCATTTGGTTTAAAATTGGTCCTGCAGGAAGCGGTGATGTAACTAAAGTCATCAAATCAAGTGAGGCTGTATCATGGGGCTTGGCAGGATTTTCAAATTCAACGGTTTGGTTAATATTTGCTGCCTTTATGATTGGGCTTGGATATCAAAAAAGTGGTCTTGGCAGAAGAATGGCTTTGATACTTATAAAATTACTTGGTAAAACTACTCTAGGACTTGGATATGCAATTGCTATTGCAGATGGAATCTTGGCTCCATTTATACCATCAAATTCAGCAAGAAGTGGTGGCACACTCTACCCTATCGTAAGTTCTATTCCACCTATGGTTGGCAGTTATCCAGATAAAGAACCTAGAAAAATAGGTGGTTATTTGATATGGGTATCACTAGCAGCAACTTGCGTAACTAGCTCTATGTTTTTTACAGGATTAGCACCAAACTTACTTGCAATGGAAACAGCTACAAAAAGTGGAGTTGAGGCTATAAGTTGGTTTGGTTGGTTTATGGCATTTTTACCTGCTGGTATTGTTTTATTTATTGCTACACCATATTTAACATATATATTCTATCCACCAACATCAAAAGGTTCAAAAGAAGCGTCAATTTGGGCTGGTGAAGAACTTAAAAAAATTGGCTCTATAACATCAAAAGAATGGTCTATGATAGGACTTGCATTTTTTGCTTTGATATTTTGGATATTTGGTGATTTTTTTAATGTAAATGCTACAACAGTTGCACTTAGTGTTATGATTGCTATGGTGTTATTAAATATTATTACTTGGGATGATGTGCTTACTAATAAAGCAGCTTGGGGAGTTTTAGCATGGTTTGGTTCATTAGTTACACTTGCTGGCGGACTAAAAAATGTTGGTTTTTTAAACTTTATTGCTGATATTGGTGGTAAATATTTAAGCACTTTTGGAGCAATGGAAGCAATGATTGGACTTGTTGTATTGTTTTATTTATTACATTATTTCTTTGCTAGCACAACTGCCCATGTTACTGCATTACTTGCATTATTTATAACAGTTGCAGGGACTATACAAGGTATTGATATCAGACAATTTACATTATTTTTAATGTTATCACTTGGTATTATGGGAATCATCACTCCATATGGCACAGGGCCTTCGCCTGTATGGTTTGGTTCTGGTTATGTTAGTGGTAAAGACTTTTGGAAATTAGGATTTATATTTGGAATAATTTATCTAGTAGTATTTTTAGTGCTTTGCATTCCTTGGGTGCAGTTTGTAGCATATAGATGGCTATAAGATTCTAGCTTCTTTTGAAGTGATACCATCACTTAATGTGATAGTATCACCTTTTTTTACTTCATCTAATGATAATATTTTATTATCTATTGTTATTTGTGCATATCCTTTTTGATATTTATTTTTTGGATTTTTTGCCTCTAGAAGTAATTTTAACTTTTTTAATTCATTCTCTTTATTTTTCAAAAAAATATCAAATTGAAAATCTAATTCTTTTTTGTCAAAAATTCTCTTTTGTGCTAATAAAATAGAAAATAGATTCTGCAATGAATATTTTAATATCTTTATATTTTGGATTTTTGATGGATATATATTTTTGTAGCTAACATCTAAATAAATAGATAAGTTTTTTATTGTTTCTATTTTTGCATTTAAATGTCTATTTAGTGTTAGATTCAAACTAGCTCTCATAGAATGCAATTTATCATTCAAGCTATTGTAATTAAATTTAAAAAAATTTAATTTTGAATATGCAGAATCTAGCATCTCTTTGAATCGTAGTAAATTTTTATTTTCTATATTATTTATATTATCAAACAAATCACTAAGTCTTAGTAACCATTCATTTTTATCTGGAAGTATCATCTCCATACAAGCTGATGGCGTAGGAGCTCTTAGATCGCTTACAAAATCACTAAGCGGAGTATCAGTTTCATGACCTATTGCAGATACTATTGGAGTTTTTGCATTGTATATAGCTTCAAGGACAATCTCTTCATTAAAAGCCCATAAATCTTCAAGGCTTCCACCTCCTCTTGCCAAAACAATAATATCAAATCCTAGAGAATCTGCTATTTTGATATTTCGTTCAATCATATATTTTGCTTCATTGCCTTGCACCAAAGTATCAAAGATAGTAAATCTTGTAAGATTCCAACATCTATTTGCAACAAATTTCATATCCTTTAGTGCAGCTCCACTTAAAGATGTAATTAGTGCAATCTTTTTGGGAAATTTTGGAATATCTTTTTTGATACTAGATTCAAAATAACCTTTATTTTTTAATTTTTCTTTTAATTCTTCAAATTTTATTGCTAGATTCCCAATACCATATTCTTTGACATTTGAACATATGATTTGATATTCACCACGACTCTCATAAATACTTAGATTCCCAGTTACAATTACTTGCATATCTGTTTTTAAAATAATATTATTTAGCTTTGCCCTTGTCCCCTTAAAAAGCATACATCTTATACTTGCATTAGAATCTTTTAATGTAAAATAACAATGCCCACTTTGATGATTTGTAAGGCTTCCGATTTCACCTTGAATTTGAATTTCACCAAAATAATTTATCAATGTTTGTTTTATTTGTTTTGTTAGCTGCGTGACACTTAAAATATTCATGGTAATCTTGTATTTAATTCTTCTGCAAGTTCTATGCAAGCTTGTATGCTTTGTTTTGGTGATACAAACGCATTTACTCCAGCATCAAAAACGCCAAAAGTAGTCATACCAATTGCCACTGCAATATAGCTACCATCCCATTTAAAATTAGATAAAAATGCTTTATAATGGCTTGGTGCAGTAAATATCAAGATAGAATTTGGTTTTGGTGCTAATTTTGAATCTAGCTTTTTTATTTTATTTTCATATCCAACTACTTCATGTAATTTGATTTTTTGATGAATGAGTTTTTCATTTATATGTGATACGATTTTCTTAGCTCTTATATATAAAGGATTCCTATCTTTTAAAAGTGGAATGATTTCATTTGCAAAACCATCACCATGAGAATCTTCGCCTATATATTCGATTTTGCCACCCATTTGCCTTAAATAATCTGCACTAGATTTTCCTATAACAAAGCTAGGAATCTTTTTCCAAGTATGATCATTTAGTCTATCTGCGTTATTTGCAAGCGATTTAATCGCATATTTTGAAGTGAAAATTAATGCATCTATATTTGCAAGATTCAATGTAAATTCAAGCAATTCAATCTCACTTACAACTAGAGATTTTATATTAGATTCTGCTTTTGAACCAATCAATACTATATCACGCATTTTAGCTCCCAAATGTGATTTTGTAATAGATTTAAGATAGATATTTTGATTATGAATTATATGCAGTTAATATTATTTTGTTCTTTAAGATTCTATGGAATCCCATAGAATCTAATTTTTATTGATTATAAATACCTTTTGGTTGCCTAAAAATATCTACTTCTTGTGCTTCTTGCTTATATTTTTCAATATTTACTAATGCAGTATGAGAAATATTTCCATTTGCTAATTTTGATGTTGGTATATCAATAGTTAGCACATTTGCACATCCATTTTTACAAAGTGAGCCAATTTCGCCTTCTTCTTGTGGATTATACCAAGCCCCCTCACTAACCTTAACAACACCTTCTCTTATATTTTCTGTTAGCTTTGCTCCAGCAAGAATTTGTCCTCTAGCATTAAATACTCTAACAATATCACCATCTTTTATATCTTTTGTTTTTGCATCTTTTGGATTTATCCAGATTGGTTCTCTATCATTTATAGCATAAGAATCTCTTAGACTTGTATTGCTTAATTGACTATGCAATCTATCTGCAGGATGTGAGCTAATCATATGAAATTCTGCAGGTTTATTATTCATTCCAAGCCATTCAATTGGTTCCATCCAAGTTGGATGTGCCTTACAATCATCATAATTCATTTTTTCAATAGTTTGTGAATATATTTCTATTAGACCAGATGGCGTGCCAAGTGGATTTAATATAGGATCATCTCTAAAATCTTTATGTCTTATAAATTCTGTATTTTCATAAGGGGCTTGAAATGTTAATGGCTTATTTGCTTGCCAAAATTCTTTAAATGTAGGCATGGCTATATTTAGTGATTTTGATTGTTCTAATGCAGTGTTATAAAACTCTTCAATCCATTGCATTTCATGTTTATTCTCACTAAATTTATAAAATACTTTAAATTCTCTTGCTAAATCACAAAATACTTGATAATCATCAACGCTTTCATATTCTTTTTCTACTAGCTGTTTCATAGGCACTAAATTTAGATTTGAATAATCACCAGTAAGTGATATATCATTTCTTTCATATGTAGTTGTAATTGGCATTACAATATCAGCATGTCTTGCAGTTGGAGTCCAATATGGATCAAGCACTACAATAGTTCTTGGCTTTCTCCATGCTTTTAAAAAATTGTTTGTATCTTGATGATGAACAAGTGGATTCCCGCCGACCCAATACACAAAATCAATATCTGAATATGTTACTTTCTCACCATTAACATCTATTGTTTTCCCTGGATTTAATAGCATATCAGCAACTCTTGCAACAGGAATATTTACTTTTGATGCTTGCTCTAACCATGCAGCACCACCGCTAGAACTTCCAGAAGTAATACCTCCTGGCACTGGAGCAGTTGCTGTAGGCACACCGCCATTTGCATAATGATATGATAATCCAAATCCACCGCCAGCTAATCCGATTTGTCCAATCATACAAGCTAATGTAACAAGCATCCAATGTGGTTGCTCTCCATGATGCCCTCTTTGCATTCCCCAGCCAGATAAAAGCATAGTTCTATTATTAAAGAAAGTTTCTGCTAAATCATTGATTGTTTTTTCACTAATACCTGTAATACTAGAAGCCCATTTCGCATCTTTTGGAGTTTTATCACTCTTACCAAGTAAATAATCCAAAAATTTATCAAAACCTGTTGTGTAGTTTTCTATAAAATCTTTATCATATTTATTATTTTTATACATTGTATGAGCGATTCCTAACATCAATGCAACATCTGTATTTGGAATAGGTGCAATCCACTCTGCATTTAGCATTTGTGCTGTTTCATTGTATATAGGATCTATGTGGATAATTCTTTTACCAGAATCTTTTAATCTTTTTAGATACTCAATACCTTCAGAATCTGTAATTCCCCATGCAAGTCTTAAAGTTGCAAAAGGATTTGCTCCCCAAATAACAACGACTTTAGAATCGCTTAATACCAAATCCCAAGAAGTTTGTTGCTCATATACTTCTATCGTTCCTGTTACATGTGGCATGATGACTTGTGCTGCACCTGTTGAATAATCTCCAGTGCTTCCAACAAATCCACCAGCCATACCTAAGAAACACCATAGCAATACTCTACAATTGTGCATTCTTCCAGGACTATACCAGCCATAACTTCCAGCATAGATTCCACTTGCTCCTTTGTCTCTATATGTTTTTTAAGCTCTTGGGCTATTAATTTTATAGCAGTGTTATAATCTACTTTTACCCACTCATCTTTTCCTCTTAATTCAGGTTTTGGGCTATCAGGATTCTCTATATAGCTTTTTCTTACCATTGGATATCTTATTCTTGATTGAGTATAAATCAAATCTTTTGTAACACCTTGAAGTGGATTTGGGGTTTTATTTTCTATTGCATTTGTAGAATCTACTACTTTTCCATCTCTTATTGTTACCTTTAAGATTCCCCAGTGAGCTCCTGTGATAACTTCACCATTTCTTACTAAATCTAGAGAATATTTACTTATATTACTATTTGCAAATAATTTACCTCTCCCTGCCGCATTATCTATAAGAGGTATTGCTGCAAACACTGCTCCTAATTTTAAAAAGTTTCTTCTATTCATATTTTTATTTATATTTTTCATAATCACTCCATTAAATTTATTGCATATCTTTTGCATTTTTTTGTAAATATTGAATTAGTAAATAGCTTTCTTCCTTTGATATTGCAGTTCTACTTAGCATGGAATTAACTACACTAGGCCACTGATTTGCATTAAACTCTTTTTTATTATGCAAGGCATGACATAATGAACAATTATCAGAATATAATGTATCTACTTTTTGATATAAGCTATTTACATCTTTTGTAAATTCATCCTCATCACTAAGAAATGTAGTTTTTATCTTTTTCCATACTTTATCACCATCTTTTATAGTGTCAATTACTTTATAATCATAATCAACACCTTTTGTTATTCCAGCAACTAAGATTCTGCGATTTGGCACAAAATACACTGCATTTTCTACACCATCTTGGATATATCCTACAAATGATACTTTAATCTTATTTTCAACTTTTCCTAAGATTTCTACCTCTACAGTTGGAAGCAATCTGCCTATTACTTTTTCACTTCCTTCTTTGTATAAAGAGCTAACACTAGTTGTATAATCAGCTCCAAATACAAAAGCTATAAAAATAATCATGAAACTTAGAATCTTCCCCATTTACCAATACTCCTAGAATTTATATAATCTTAAATTCTTTAAGATTGGACCTATTATGTTATCCAATGTTCGTATTAGCAATATGTTCATATTTATATTTTGGTATTAGATGATTACTTAAAAACTTAAATAAAAAAGTATGTAATTGGTGTATTATTTTTGTAGTATTATTGTAGATTCTATAAGATTTGGTTGCGGGAGATGGATTTGAACCACCGACCTTTGGGTTATGAGCCCAACGAGCTACCGAGCTGCTCTATCCCGCGCTAAAGATAAGTATGGCTGGGGTAAAAGGATTCGAACCTCTGAATGGCTGGACCAAAACCAGCTGCCTTACCACTTGGCTATACCCCAATAACTTTTTTAAAAGCTTAGATTATATTTATTTTATTTTCTATTGTCAAGTATATTTTATTTTTTAGTTATAATTTGTAATTTAAAAAACAATGATTATATAGGAATTATTATGCAAATTAAAAGAGTAAAAGAAGCCTTACAGGCTATAAAAAATGGTGAGCTTATCATTATAATGGATGATGAAGAAAGAGAAAATGAAGGTGATATAGTTTATGCAGGTGAATTTAGCTCTGCAGATAAAGTAAATTTTCTAATTACACAAGCAAGAGGTGTGCTATGCGTATCACTAACAAAAGAAATAGCAGATAAATTAGATTTTCCCTTGATGGTAACTAATAATAATTCAAATCATGAAACTGCATTTACAATTTCAGTAGATGCAAAAGAAGCAAAAACAGGTGTTAGTGCATTTGAAAGAGATATGACTATCAAACTTATTTGCAATGAAGATTCAAAACCAAGCGATTTTGCTCGTCCAGGGCATATATTTCCATTGATTGCAAAAAATGGTGGAGTATTGGAGAGAACAGGACATACAGAAGCTAGTGTAGATATTTGCAAACTAGCAGGATTAAAGCCTATATCAGTTATTTGTGAATTAATAAAAGATGATGGCACGATGGCAAATAATAATGATGATTTTGTAATTCAATTTGCAGAAAAACATAATCTAAAGATTCTATATGTTTCAGATTTGATTTATTATAGAATGCAATACGAACAATTAGTGCATAAAATAGAAGAAGTAGAAGTTACTTTTTTTGATATAAAATGTTTGAAATTTGTATTTTTAGATCATTTAAAAAATAAGCACATAGTATATCAATTTCCTATCAAAAACAATATTATTAAATTTCATACATTTGATAATACCTTAAGATTGCTTGAAAATAATGAATTTAGCATACTAAAACAATCAATAGAATTTCTAAAAAATAATGGTGGCTATCTTATATGTATGCATGGCAGCAAAAATGATACAGAGCTAGAATCTAAAAATTTTGGAATAGGTGCTCAAATCATTAGATATTTTAAAATTAGTGAATTTACACTACTTTCTACGCATGCAAATAGACACTATGTAGGACTAAGTGGATTTAATCTAAAAATAAATGTGATTGATATTTTTAATAAAGATTAGCAATATAAATGGTGCCGAAGGTCGGACTCGAACCGACACAGGGTCGCCCCTACCAGATTTTGAGTCTAGCGCGTCTACCAATTTCACCACTCCGGCTAAGAAATAGAATTCTAACATAAAATACTATTATTTTTTAAGTAATATAAAATATTATAAAAGATTCCAATTTTTACTTACAAAATAATATTAAGATTTTTAAAATATAAAATTATGGTGCGGTTGGCGAGACTCGAACTCGCACAAGTTGCCTTACCACCCCCTCAAGATGGCGTGTCTACCAATTCCACCACAACCGCAAAATAAAAAATGATTTAGATAATAGATCTAGAATCCTTTAAAAAAGGATTCTAAAAAAACCTTATGCTGCTAGTAAAGGGTTTGAGTAAAGAACTATAAGAGCAATAACAAGTGTATATATAACTTGTGCTTCTATAAGAGCAATTGCAATAAACATTGTAGTTGTTAGCTTACCACCTATTCCTGGATTTCTAGCAATACCAGAAATAGTTGCAGCAGCTGTATTTCCCATACCTATTGCACCACCAAGTGCTGCTATACCTAGACCTACAACAGCACCAATTGCTGAATATGCTTTAATTAAATCTACACCACTCATGCCATCTGCTGCAAAAGCAACACCCATAAAAGCAAAAAATACAAATAGTATCTTTTTCATTATAAACTCCAAATTATATATTTCAAAGCAATGCCGTTTCGGTTCTCTCCCCTACTTACAAACAGCCTTGAATGCGTATTATTGCTAATAAAAAATAAAAAATAACTTACAATATAGTCAGTTCTATTTTATTGTCATTTATTGCAACTATTTCTATACTTAAAATATCATCCTTATTAAATGACTTAATATCTATATTATTTTTTATAAGTCTTGAATTATGCACTAACCCATCGATTCCATCTTTGATTTCTACAAATAATCCAAAATCTGTGATACGTTTGACTTTACCACTAAATCTATCGCCAATTTTAAAATCATCTAATTTTACAAATACACTAGATAATATATAATCTTTTGCATTTTCTATATTTTGTTTATTTGTGCTAGTTACTCTAACCTTACCATTTTCTTTATTTATATCGATATTTACATCAAATCTCTCTATTATATCTTTGATATTTTTACCACCTTGCCCTATGATACTTGATATTTTATTTGTTGGAATTTGAAAACTTTTTGAAATAGGTGTATTCTCATTTAAAATAATATTATCTTTTGCAATTTCCATTTTATCTAATATACTTAATCTTGCTTTTTTTGCATTTAGTAGAGAATCTTTTAATATGTCAATATTAATATCATTTATTTTTATATCCATCTGCAAAGCAGTTATCCCATCTCTATTTCCTGCGACTTTAAAATCCATATCGCCATCATAATCTTCTATACCCATTATGTCAGTTAGAATCTTATATTTATCACCTTCTTTTACAAGTCCCATTGCAATGCCCGCAACCAAAAATAATGGCTCAATACCAGCACTAAAAAGGCTAAGTGAGCCGCCGCATACACTTGCCATTGATGAACTGCCATTAGATTCTAGCACTTCAGATACAATGCGAATTGCTCTACTATCTCCCCTTATGCTAGATTCTAATGCTTTTTTTGCAAGATTTCCATGTCCTAATTCTCTTCTATTAACAGAACCAATAGGGTATGCCTCGCCTGTGCTAAAACTAGGAAAATTATAATGGAATATAAAATTACTTTTTAGTGGAGATTTTGATGCCAACATTTCATATGATTGCATATCACTATCATTTCCTATCGTGCAAACAGCAAGCACTTGGGTTTGCCCACGTGTAAACAATGTGCTTCCATGTGCATTTGGAAGTATATTTGTGCAAATGCTTATATCTCTAATACAATCCAATCCTCGTCCATCAAGCCTTATTTCTTCATTTAGAATCTTATTTCTTATAAAATCTCTTTTTATTTTTGATACAGCAATTTCTACTTCTATTTTGTTATAACCTTCATTATTTGTAATATCTTGGATGATATTATTTAAAAGAGCAGCATTTTCATTTTTTGCCATATTTAAAAAGCAAGATTCTAGTGTAGCGTTATATTTTTCTTTTATAGCATTGAAAACATCAGTATTAAAACTAGAATCTTGTAAATTGATCTTTATATGTGGTTTTATGTGAGGGCTTAGATTTTGTATATATATTTGTGAAGTTGTATTTATATATTTTTGTGCTAGCTTTATTGCCTCTATCATTTTATCTTCACTAAGTTCTCCAATTTTGCTTTTAAATTCAATCATAAATATATTTTCATTTTCACCAGAAATAAATAAGTCAATACTTGATTGTTTCATCTGCTCTAGCGCTGGATTGATAATAAAATTATCATCGATTCTACCGATACGAATCGCATTTATAGCCCTATTGATTGGTAAATCCGAAATAAGCAATGCAATAGATGCAGCATTTAGTGCTAGAATCTGCAAATCCAAATCCTTATCTACACTAAGCACCATAATTGTTATTTGTATAGGATATCTATAACTTTTAGGAAATAATGGGCGAAGACTTCTATCAATCAGTCTTGAAGTTAAAATCTCAAATTCATTAGGTTTGCCCTCTCGCTTTATATATCCACCTGGGAATTTTCCATTTGCATAGCTCTTTTCGATGTATTGAACGGTTAGTGGAAGAAAATCACCTTCTATATTTGCATTAATATCCGTTGCTATTGTAGCAAGAAGAACTGCTTTTCCTTTTTTATACAAAATTGCACCATTTGCAGCTTTGCCTACTTCATTTAGACATATTGTCTCTAAAGAGTTGTTATTTTCTATTTTAATTTCCATTTTTACCCTTTTTGTGTTTGTATTAACTTTGAGAGTGATTTATCTAAAATATCAACAATAATAGATGAATCTATTTCTTCTCTATGTTTAAAATAATGTTTTGTGCTTACAAAATGTTTTGGATTATATACACTATATACATCATCTACAGAAGAATCTAATAATAATATTATATCATTGCTAATTACAGGTGCTGCTACCATGATTCCATTTACACCTTTTTTAAGACAACTTTTAATTGCAACACCTATTGAAAGTCCGCTCTCAATGCCTTCATCTATTATTAGCACATTTCTTTTATCAAGAGATCTTAGATTCTCTCCTTTTCTATATTTATAAATATCAGGTAGAATCTTTTCTTCATATTTTCTTTGTGCTTCACCATATATAAAATCATATGATATATCAAAACAATCAACTAAAGTTTCATTGATCATTATATCCATACTTTCACTTACAATTGCAATTTTACAATCAGGATTTTTTGGCGCAAAAATGGGCTCACTAAATAAAAAATCAAGTGATAGATTTGTTCTTTTGGATATTTCATTTGCAAACAATAACCCACCTGCACTAATTGCAAGCAAAATTACATTATCTTTTATTAGATTCTCAAGGTGAATAATATCTAATAATTTATGCAATGCATCATCTCTATTATTAAATGGTTTATAAAACTTATCTATCATAATTTATTATTGCCTACTTTCTTTAAATCTATATGAAAGAGATGTGGCAGTAACTGGTATAAATCTAAATTCTAAGCTAATGAATCTATTTCTAATTGTTTGCGTACCTGATGTTGTAAGAATTGGCACAATTTCATTTGCAAATCTAAGTCCAATACCAAAACATCTAATATCTTTTGATATTACAACATTCCAATCTCTTAAATATCGTAGTTTGAAATCATATCCTACATCACCATAAAGTGCAAAATAACCAAAATCATTACTTAATTTTATTCGTAAAAAATTTGCACTCTCTTCTGTATATTTGTCCGTAAGTATCAAATTTGAATATTCAAATTTTTTCTTTAAAAAATATGTAATATTACCTTGAAAATAAGCATATCTTGCATTAAATGACAATGAAGCTTCTTCTATATTTTTATTTACATGAGAATAGAAAAAAGTTGTCATAATATCTATATTTTCAATTGGAATAAATCCAAATTCATTTCTCAAACTATCAAATTTCTCCACGCCATTTTGTAGATTGATATTTTGATAGATTCTATGATATACAAGCTCTACTTCATTTAATCCAAAAAAGTATTGAGAAAATGATAATTGGATTTGTTGATTTGTTAGTGCGACATCACTTAGGCGTCCATATCTACCAGATAATAAAGGATTAAATACATTATTATTATCATTAAAATATTGATACAAAGGACTTGAAAAACTTGCCTTGAATCCCATTGTATGAAATATCTTGTCATATTGCCTTGCAATATCAGAGTTTATAAATAATCCATATGTAGCACCAAAATAAGAGCTGTTTCTATTTTGTGATGACATTTCTTCATCTATATTATTTAAAGATATGATATTGGCATTCAAATTAATATTAGCACCAATTGTAAAATAATCTGCAATAAGTGGTGTATAAAAATATATAGGCACAGAAATACTGCTATCAAAATATCCAAATCCAACACTACGAGCTACATTTTTTGTGCTTACATTTATTGAATACATAATATTTTTAATATCAGTTTGTTCTAGTGATTTGTGATATTGAAATTGAGGCAAGGTTTGGAATGTATCGCTATTGCTTAATTTTGATAAATCTAAAAAATATTTAAAATATAATCCAAAATAATTATCATTTTTTGTTGCAAAATAATTCGCTTTTGAAGTTTGCAATCTATTTTCTATGGTAGTATCTTTTGTGCTCTGCAATCTTATATAATCTAAATCATTCATATAACGAAAATCAAGATACAATCCATCACTATCAAAATTTATAAAATCGCTTAAAAGATCTCGCCTTTGATGTGAAAAATCAAAACCAAATACGATTTGATTTTCTATATTATATTTTTGTTTGTATTTATCATTATTCCAAAAGATTCCAGCATTTAAGACAAACATTTCTCCAAATGGATCTATTAATCTTGCTTGTGTATTTATACCTAGTCCTCTACTTGTTCTAAATTGTGGGCTAAAAGTCATATCCCAAAAATCCTGCAGAGCTAAAAAAAATGGCTGAATATATACAAATCCATCAAGTGATGAGGTGGCAAATTCAGGATATAAAAAACCTGTAGTTCTTTTATTTTGTGTTGATATAAATATATATGGGAGATACATCACAGGAATATTTTTTATATATATTCTTGGATTCCAAATACTTGCTATTGCACTATCTTGATTATAATATCCAGAGCTACCTTCTATATGCCAAATAGGGCTATCTATATCGCAACCAGAAACAACAATATTTTTAAATTCATATTCATCATTTTCATTTTTTGCAGAAGATGCGCTTATCCATATACCACTTTTAGAATCTTGCATATAAAATGGCTCAATCATTGAATAATCATCATCAAATCTTACAAATGCTTTTTGTGCTCTTAAAAATAATGATCCATCTCTATAAAATTTTATATTTCCAGAAATATTTGCTTCTTTTTTTTTAATATCATATTTTATGTAGTCAGCTATTACATACATATCTTGACTAATAACAACAGCATTCCCAGTGGCAATAATTGTCGTATAATCAATAGAATCTAAATTGTCAGCAAATAATTCAAAAATTTTATTATTATCACTATCATATTGTTCTATTGCAGTTTCTGCAAATAATATATTTAACAATAAAACGAATAATAAAATTTTTCGCATTATTTATATATCTTGCGGGATACTTATATCAATTACTATTGTTTGCATAACAATATCATGAAATGCTCTTTTAAAATTATCAACAAAAGCAAAAAGCAATGGTATATAAAGCAATAAATTTGCACTTATTGTTCTAATAAAAGATCTATAAAATGATTGTAAATAGCTTGGTTTATCAAGAGTATCTAATCTTACAACTTTAATCTTACATAGAATCTTACCTATACTTCCACCATACAAAGCAGTAAATATAGTGTGGTATATGATTGCTAAAAGAATGATATATGGCACCAATTTAACAACAAATTGCTGCAAAGCTTTTATATCACCATTTAAAGACATCATTTGTTCATAAAATGCTATAAATATTATAAATGATACAATAAAGTCATCTATAATATGTGCTAAGATTCTCTTATCATTTGAAGCAAGGTGCAAACCTTCTCTATCTAATATTTCTCCAATATCCATTATTTTAATGCCCTATATGCAATATCATTTCTAAATTGCATGCCTTTAAAACTTATATTTTCTATCAATTTATAAGCATTTTGTTTTGCTTCTATTATAGTATCACCGATACCAACTGCTACAAACACTCTCCCTCCATCTGCATATAGCTTACCATCAATATTGCTAACTCCTGCAAATGATATATGAGATAATTGATTACTTAAAAAATTAATTTTTGAATATCGTATCTCTTCTTTTGGTGATGCTTGAAATGGATAATTTTTTGATGCTACTACAACACCAACGCAGCTTTTATCTAAAATCTCATATTTGAAATTTTTGATTTTTTTATCAATGCTAGCATTTATGATATCAAGAAGTGGAGTTTTTAATAGTGGCAATATTACTTCACATTCTGGGTCGCCAAACCTTACATTAAATTCTAATACATATGGTTTATTATTTACTACCATTATCCCACAAAATAGCACTCCACAAAACTCTGCACCTTCATTTTTCATCGCTTCTAATGTAGGTTTTATTATATTTTGTTTTATATCATTTAATAATTCATCACTACATAGTGGAGTTGGGCTATATGCGCCCATACCTCCTGTATTTGGTCCTAAATCATTATCTAATAATCGCTTATGATCTTGTGCACTTGGCAATATGATAAAATCATCACCATCACATATAGCAAATATTGATAATTCAAATCCATCTAAATATTCTTCTATGACTACACTACTTCCAGCCTCCCCAAATAGGCTTCCATTAAGCATTTCATCTAGCACTTTTTTTGCTTCATCTTTATTTGCTATAATTACGCCTTTTCCAGCACAAAGCCCATCTGCTTTTACTACTACTTTTTGAGTATCCAAACTATCTATAAAATCACAAAGTTCATTTTTATTATTACCACTAAAAAATTTTGCTGTATTGATATTATATTTATCTAATATATTTTTCATAAATATTTTCGAATCTTCTAACTTAGCTGCTTCTTTGCTAGGTCCAAAAACTCTTATATTATTTTCTCTTAGTTGGTTACTTAGTCCAGATGTTAGCGGTGCTTCAGGTCCTATAATAACAAGTGCTATATTGTTATTGATACAAAAAGCAACTATTTCCTCATTACCTTTTATATTAATATTTTCACCTAATTCACATGTAGCGCCATTTCCAGGACAGAAATAAAGCTGACTTAATCTAATATCATTTAATAAACTCAAAGCTATGCTATATTCTCTTGCTCCACTTCCAACTATTAAAATTTTCAATTTTAAACCTTATGATATTTTATACCCAAATGGGCGTTACTTAAAAATTGTCTAGCCCCTATTACAAGATACTAAACCTAGATTCTGAGCAATTACTTAGGGGCAAATCCTAGATACAAAAATATCTAAATAACAGAAATGCCAACACACATAAATGACTACAAGATTCTAAAAAATACATTTTATCGGACTTGCAATTTTATAACAGAAAAGCGCACCATTTAGGCAAATGTTATTATCATTAAAAATGTCTTTAATTTTATTTAAAATATTTACTACAAAAAAAGATAATTTAAATAAAATTATTTCTATTTAAAATTTAAAGGCTAAAAATGAGATTTTTATTTTGGATTCTAATTTCATTTTTGATAATAGCAAATGCACAAAACTTAATGCTTTTAAAAGAATTTAATGGAGAAGATTTAAGTGGTTTTGTTATGAGTGAAAAATATGATGGAGTGCGTGCATTTTGGAATGGTGAGATTCTAAAATCTAGAAATGGAAAGATAATAAATGCACCAAAATGGTGGCTAGAAAATCTACCAAAAGACATTGCACTTGATGGCGAACTTTGGAGTAATAGAGGAGAATTTCAAAAAATCCTTAGTATTATAAGCAATAAAATACCGACAAAAGATTGGAAAGAAATAAAATTTATGATTTTTGATAGCCCAAATTTTGATAAAGCACATTGGAATACTAAGCCACTAAATGAGCGTCTAGCACCACTAAAATCATATCTAGCTACTTTAAAATCTCATCCAAACATTCAAATCATAGAACAAATAAGAGTTGAAAATAATGAAGCTGCATTTGCATTTTTAGAACAAATAATAAATAATGGTGGTGAAGGTATAGTAGTTAGAGATGCAAATGCACCTTATGAAAGCGGACGAAGTAGCAATATATTAAAACTAAAAAAGATGAAAGATAGTGAATGCAAAATCATCTCTATAAATGAGGGCAAAGGTAGATTCAAAGGAATTATGGGGAGTATAACTTGTAAAGATATTTTTACAAACAAGACTTTTAAAATTGGCAGTGGCTTTGATATGAATATGCGTAAAAATCCACCAAAAATAGGAGTAATAATAACTTACAGATTCCAGAATCTAACAAATGATAATAAACCTAGATTCCCAGTATTTATGAGGATTACACCAAAAGATTAGATAAAAACTAAAAAAGAATAACATCTTTAAGCCTCCAAATTTAAGCCCCCTAAAAGAGACATAAGATACAATTTCGTTATTTTACAAAAAGGGGTGATATGCAAAAGTGCATAAAACTTCACTTCATAGATGGTTGTAGCGAAGATAGCACTTATAAAAATTTTTTACCACAAGGCTATGTGCTAGATTCTATAAATCCTGATTTTATCTTTTATGATATATTTGGAAAAGCAGAACATATAAAATATGATTGTATAAGGATTTTTTGCACTGGAGAAAATGTGCGTCCAGACTTTAATTTCTGTGATTATGCAATAAGTTTTGATTATTTAGAGTTTGAAGATAGGCATCTGCGTTATCCATTGTATCTTAATACCACTAGTTTCCGCCAAATATGCGATAATGAAAGGGATAAAACTTATAGCTTTGGAGAAGAAGCACTAAATCGCAAGTTTTGTTCTTTTGTCGTTAGCAATAGTAAGGCAGATTCTTTGCGTGAAGAATTTTTTAATGCTTTAAGTGAGTATAAACGCGTAGATTCTGGTGGAAGATATAAAAATAATATCGGAGCACCTATAAATGATAAACATAAATTCTTAAGCCAATATAAATTTAATATTGCATTTGAAAACTCTGCTACACATGGCTATATCACTGAAAAGATTTTTGATGCCAAGGTAGCAGGTAGCATACCAATCTATTGGGGTGATAGCACGATTTCTAAACCTTTATCCAATTTAGGGGGAGGGTTAAATGAAAAAGCATTTATCAATATCTCAAGTTTTAAAAATATTTATGAGGCAATAGAATTTATTAAATATCTAGATTCTAATAATGAAGCATATCTAAAAATGCTAAATGCCCCACTTTTGCAAGATAAAAATCATGACAAAATCTTTGATGAACGCTTAAAAAATTTTTTTGATCATATATTTTCACAAAATAAAGAACAAGCATATCGGCGGGGATTTGGGCAATGGCGATTAAATATTGAAAAACGTTATAAAAAATTTCAACACACTAGAAATATAATCATTAAGCTTACAAATATTTGGCGTTTTTTAATACTTAAAATACCACAAAAATAGCAAAACATACTCATAAAAAATAGTTTTCATCATTGCAAGATTTTTCCATCATTGCGAGCGATTCCCCGCGGATTCTATCATCATTGCGAGTGTAAGCGAAGCAATCCACAAGAATCCACACAATCAAAAAACCAAACAAAAAATAACAATAAATATAAGTCTGATTCTTTTAGAATACAAACATTTTATAATCTAAACAAGGGAAAATAAATGAAAATACTTATGATTTTATGTGTTTTTGGAATAATATGGGCGGAAGATATATCACAATCACTGCAACAAGAATGCGATGGTGGAAATACAATTGCATGCTTTAATCTTGGTTTAATGTATCACAATGGAAAAGGTATTCGTCAAGATTATAGGCAAGCAAAAGAATTTTTTGGCAAGGCTTGTGATTTGAGAGATCAGGGAGGTTGTGATGCTTATAGAGGATTAAATGAAGCAGGTTATTAGTCTTTCTTTGGTGTAGTGTTTGATTTGATTGGTTTGGTTTGATACGCTTCGCGTGCCTTGCTTTATTTTTGGATTGCTTCGGTCGTTTCACTCTCTCGCAATGACATGGGGTGGGATTCCATCACAATGACAAGAGGTGTGGATTCCCTCGCAATGACAAAAAAAAGGGGGGGGGATTCCCTCACAATGACATGGGGTGGGATTCCATCACAATGATAAAGTAAAAAAGGATTGCGATGGTAGATAGGCTACAACTTTGCCCTATTTTTATATTCATTATATACTTCTTTTATACCATCTCGCAAGCTTATACTAGGAGAGAATCCTAGATTTTTTAACTTTGATATATCTAGCAGTTTTTTAGGTGTTCCATCTGGCTTACTAGTATCAAATACTATTTCTCCGCTAAATCCTACAATCTCTCTTACTAAATATGCTAATTCTCTTATACTTATATCCTCACCACAGCCCACATTTATATGTGTATTTCGCACATTTTGCCCTTTTGCTAAATCTTTAAAATCTATATTTTCTAGCACAAATACACAAGCCTTAGCCATATCAAGAGAGTGTAAAAATTCTCTTCTTACATTTCCACTACCCCAAATATTTACACTATCTTTTGAGATTCCAAATTCTTTTAAAATATTTTCATAGTTTTCACCAAGATTTAACTTTATAGAATCATAATCATTTTCTTGCAAACATTTTGCTAAATACATTTTCCGAATCATTGCTGGCAAAACATGTGAATTATATAAATCAAAATTATCATTAATCCCATATAAATTTGTAGGCATCACAGAGATAAAATTGCAACCATATTGCAGTGCATAAGATTCACACATTTTTAATCCAGCAATCTTTGCTATGGCATAAGGTTCATTTGTGTATTCTAATTCACCATTTAGCAAATATTCTTCTTTTATTGGCTGTGTGCAGAGCTTTGGATAAATGCAACTTGAACCAAGAAATAATAACTTTTTTACGCCATATTTGTATGAATTATGAATAATATTATTTTGGATTGCTAGATTTTCAAATATAAAATCCGCACGAAATGTATTATTTGATAGGATTCCGCCTACTTTTGCGGCAGCAAGCACGACTATATCAATTTTGTTATTTTTAAAAAAATCTTTTACTAAAGAAAAATCTCTTAAATCAAGCTCATCTCTACTTCTTACTATGATGTTTTTATATCCTTTATCTTTTAGCACTTTTAATATAGAGCTACCTACCAAACCACGATGTCCAGCTATAAAAATATTAGAATCTAAATTCATTTTATCTCCAAAATTTATATTTTTAGCATTATAAGATTTATTTCACAAATATTACACAATTAAAATATAGTATTCCATCACTAGATTTAATCTAGGATTTTTATTAAAGGAGCTAAATATGAATAAGATTCTAGCAGTTAGTTTAATGGGAAGTTTGATTTTTAGCAGTTTTGCTTTTGGAGCTGATTTTAGCAAAAAAACAAATGATGAATTAGTAAAATTATCTGGTATTGTTGATCCAAAAGATGTATTAGACTATAAAAAAGAGATTGAAAATCGTATAAACAACATGACAGGAAATGATGCAAAAGTATTTAAAGAGCAATTAAGAACACAAAAAGAAAAAGTATATGGTGAGATGAAAGTAAGAGATTTAAAACAAAGACAAGAAGCGATTTTCAATGCCATAAAAGAACAATGCAGCAAAGATCCAACATCTTGTCCAAAACCACCACACAAAATGGATCAAAAACCACACAATCCACACAAAGCAGATTGTAATTGTGGTAGAAAGCCTATGCCAAATGATGATATGAGATCAATGCCACAAATTCAACCAAAATAATTTTATATAAATTTATGATAGCAAAAAGTATGATTTGCTATCATATTTGCTTTATCAATTCTATTAATGTTAAATATTGGGAGAGAAAGTGGCAGCAAAGATTCTACTATTAGAAGATGATTTTATACTATCTGAGATAATATGTGAATTTTTAGTTGAATCTGGTTTTAATGTGACACATTGCGATAATGCAAATGATGCACTAAATCTCGCGTATGAAAAACAATTTGATATTTGGCTTTTAGATGTAAAAGTCCCAAGTGATAATGAATTTGGTAATAATTTTATAGAATCTTCAAATTTACCTGGATTTGAACTATTAAAAACACTAAGAGAAACAAATAAAACTACCCCTTGTATATTTATCACCTCACTATCAAGCTTGCAAGATGTTCAAAGTGGATATGGGGTAGGCTGTGATGATTTTTTAAAAAAGCCATTTGAATTATTAGAATTGAAATTAAGAATTGAGACTTTATTAAAGCGAGTTTTTAAAAGTCGCCTAGATGAATTTGAAGATTTTGGTAATGGATTAAAATTTTATTTTGTATCAAAGATTTTATATCAAGATGACAAAAAAATCCCACTAACTCAAAAAGAAAGTTTATTGCTAAATTTATTAGTGCAAAATGCAAATTCTTATGTATCACAAAGTGTAATTTTTGATGAATTATGGGAATTAGACCAAGAACCAAGCGAACTTAGTCTTAGAGCATATATAAAAAATATTAGAAAAATAATAGGCAAAGATAAGATTCTAAATAGTCATAATAAAGGCTATTGCTATGTTAAATAGTTCATCAAAAAAGACAATATTAAAGATTCTGCTTTTGTATTTAGGCACAAGTGCGGTATTTTTGTGTATAGGTTTTTATTTTTTGATAACAAAAGAAAAAGAAAATATCATTTTTTCCCAAATGTCAAATTTGCGAAGCATTGCATTTGAAATATTTGATACATTGCGTAAATACGATAATAATACAAAAAGAGCTCTCCCAGAAATCATAATAAATACTGAGATTCCATTTGCAATATATGATAAAGATAACAATCTAATATATTCCAATCTTACAAGAAATCCAAATAAATTAGAATTAAAAACAGGAATATATAGAGTTGATAAAAAAATCATCACAAATCCCGAAATGGTTCCACACAAAATTAAATACATAAAAGGAGAAAAAAAACCATTTCCATTTAAGGTATTTTTAGAAGATAATATATTGGATGATGAAATCTTTTTTATGAAAATAAAATTTGGAATCTTTTTTATTTTAATACTTACTATTATAGGCATTATAGCTACTATTTTAGTAAGAATCTTTTTAAAACCTATGAATGAATATATAAAAAGCCTAGATATATTTATCAAAGATACAACACATGAAATAAATACGCCAATTAGTGTGATTTTAATGAGTGTTGAAACACTAAAAAAAGATAATCTTGAATTAGAAGAACAAAAAAAGCTAGAACGAATAAGGCTTGCTTCAATGCAGCTTAGTAAAATTTATAGTGATTTAGCAGCTTATAATTTTCCACATAGCATTGAAAATAATAACACCAATCTGCAGCTAGATATTTTACTAAAAGAGCGAATAAATTTCTTTACACCATTTTTTGTGCAAAAAAAACTTAAAATCACTACAAATATAAAACCTGTTGTTTTTAATGGTAGTAAAGAAAAATTTACCCTTTTATTTGATAATCTCTTAAGCAATGCGATAAAATACAACATAAAAGATGGAAGCGTGCATTTAAGCTTAAATGAAAATAGTTTTGTGATTAAAGATAGTGGAAAAGGTATAAATATAAAAGATATAGATAATATATTTGAAAGATATACGCGTTTTAGCACATATTCTGGGGGCTTTGGAATAGGTTTGTTTTTGGTAAAAAAGATTTGTAATGAATATAATATAAAAATTGATGTAAATACCAACTCAAATGGCACGATATTTAGTCTAACTTGGGATAAATAAATATGACAAATCCCAAAGTATCCATCATAATACCTGTATTTAATACTAGTAAATATCTAAAAAAATCAATATCATCTTGCATAAATCAAACTTTTAAAAATATTGAAATTATTATCATAGATGATAAAAGCACAGATTCTAGCCTAAAAGTAATAGAATCTTTTAGCGATTCTAGAATAAAACTAATCAAAAATACTAAAAATCTTGGGACTTTTCTAGCTAGAAAAGAAGGGATAAAAATAGCTCGTGGTGAATATATTATATTTTTAGATTCTGATGATTATTTGTTAGAAAATAGCGTGTCTTTATTGCTAGATTCTATAAAAGATGCTTGCATGATTCATTTTGGAATTATGCATAAGCCTATCATAAAATACGCCACCTTGCCAAAAATACACATAAATGAACTAAGAGATGAAAATATCACAAAAGAAATCATTATTGATAATTTCAATAAAAGCTGGCTTAATCTCGCAGGTAGGATGTATAAAACGAAATTAATAAAAGATTCTATAGAAAAAATAGATTTTATAGATAGACATTTGATTTCATCAGAAGATACAATTTTATTTTTTATCATTACTCTTTTGGCAAAAAAGAGTATCGGGATTGATGAGAATCTATATATTTATTGTCAAAATGATTCTTCAATCACAAGGGTAAGAACACAAGAAAAATTACAAAAACAAATTGATGATAGAACCTATCTAAAAGAAGTTTTAAAAATTATTCAAAACAATAAAGATTTAAATTCACACAAATATTTCAAACAATCTTTAAAAAAGATTGATGATATGCTCTCTTATTTTATTTGCTTTTCTAAAAAATTTATTTGCAATGATGATATAATTTTACCTTATCTAAAATATTCTATTATTTCTATGAAATATATGCCACGATGGCAGATATTAGTAAAAATGATAATTTATTTATTAACATTTGGTAAAAAACAATTATAAAAATAAACTATTATAAAGATTCTAGATGGCAAATATAAAATTAAAAATAAAACTTTTTTTAAAAGCTATTTTTCATACAATTATTCCAAACAAAAATCTAAAAAATAAAATATTAAAGTTTTTTGGTAGAGATTATGAATTAAATAAAAATGAACTTAGCAAGATTGAAAATATAAATCTTTCAAATATAAATGCCAAAAAAGGCGATTTTATCGTATCGCTTACTACATTTCCAAAGAGAATCCACACAATCAAATATACACTTTATTCTATTTTTATGCAAAATCTCCAACCAAAAAAAGTTATATTATCGCTTAGCAATAAAGAATTTGAAAATGAAATCTTGCCAGATGAGATTTTGGAATTTCAAAAATATGGGCTAGATATTTTATGGAATGAAAATAATTTATATCAATATAATAAAATTATTCCAGTCTTACAAAAATATAACAATGAAGTCATTATCACCCTAGATGATGATATATTTTACCCACAAGGATTATTAAAAGGTTTATTTGAATCTCATTTAAAAAATAAAAATGTTATTTGGGCACAAAGAGCAAGGATTGTAAATATCTCTAATGATAAAATAAATTCATTTAGCACTTGGAATCTAGTAAAGAAAAATGATTTTAAAAATCAAGAGAATCCTAGATTTGATTTATTTTTAGAAGGTGTGGGCGGCGTGCTTTATCCACCAAATTCTTTATACAAAGATGTAGTTGATGATAAAAAGATTATGAAATTATCTCCAAAAGCTGATGATTTATGGCTTTTTGCTATGGCTATTTTAAATGGCACTAAAATTGCGGTCGTAAAAAATAATTTGATGGCAAATGGAAATGCTATGACAATATCACCACATAGCGGGCATTCACTATGGCTAAATAATCTAATAAGTGGAAATGATAAGCAACTACAATCTATAATAAATCATTATCCAAATATAATAGAAATATTGAAATCTAGCAAAAAGGAGGATGTATGAGGGTTTTACAATTTGGAAAATTCTATCCTCCAGATATAGGCGGAATAGAGGTAGTTATTGAGGATTTGACGATTGCATTAAATACAAATGGGATTAAATGTGATGTGCTATGTTCTAATTCTAAAAAAGAATACAAAGAAGAGATTCTGCCTTGTGGTGCAAAGATTATGCGTTGTGCTTCATTTGGCAAGCTGGCTTCTACTTCAATTTCTCCTCAAATGATTTTTAAACTAAAAGAGATTATAGATAATTATGACATCATACACATGCACTTACCTGATCCTATGGCAAATGTGGCATTGTTGCTAGCAAATTATAAAAATAAAAAAATAATAATTCATTGGCATTCTGATATCATTCGACAAAAAAATCTCTTAAAAATATATACACCTTTACTAACAAAATTATTAAAAATTGCAGATTGCATTATCGGGACAACGCAAAAATATATCGATGAATCATCATTTTTGAAATCTTTTAGTGACAAATGTATAGACATTCCAATTGGTGTAGATAAACAATCTTTATTAAACAAAAATATAAATAAAGATTCTATTATTCAATTTCCAAAAAATAAAAAAGTGATTTTTTCTCTTGGTAGATTAGCTCTAAATAAAGGATTTGAATACCTAATAGAGAGTGCAAAATATTTAGATGATGATTATGTAGTATATATCGGTGGAAGTGGAGCATTAAAAGAGAATCTAGAATCTTTAATAAAACAAAACAATCTTAATAATAAAGTTTTTTTAATAGGCAAAGTTAGCAGGCACAATCTACAACACTATTATTCAAATTGTCATATTTTTGTATTACCATCTATTCAAGAATCTTATGGCATAGTCCTTATTGAGGCTATGAGTTTTAAAAAACCTGTAATTTGCACAAAATTATTTCCATCTGGAAATGATTGGATAAATCAAAATAATAAAACAGGTTTGGTTGTAGAATCTAAAGATTCTAAAGCAATAGCTTGTGCTATTAAAAAAATAGAATCTAATTATGAATTTTACGCAAATAATGCGTATCAAAGATATTTAAGTGAATTTACACAAGATAAAATGATAAATAGCATAATTAATCTATATAATAAATTATTACAATAAATTGGAGAGAATATGGGTTTTATTGTCCTTTTTGGTGGAAATTCTTTTGAACATGAAATAAGCATCGTTAGTGCCATAACAATAAAAAAGAAAATAGATAATATAGAGCATTTTATTTTTTTAGATTCTGATAATAAATTTTATCTTGTGCCTAGTGAAAGCATGAAATCAACGCACTTTGTAAACCTTGCATACAAAAAAGATAAAGAGCTGTATCTCACATATAATGGATTTGTGCAAAAAAGCCTATTTGGAAACAAAATCATTAGCGGAACTATCATAAATCTAGTGCATGGAAAAAGTGGTGAAGATGGAGAAATCGCATCATTACTTGGATTTTATGGAATGAATTTTATTGGACCTAGAATCGAGGCAAGTGTAATTAGCTTTAATAAAGCTTTGACAAAAGATTTTGCAAAATCAAGAAATATAAAAGTATTGCCTTATGAAGTATTTAATAAAGGTGATAAAATAAATATTAATCTCCCTGCTATTATCAAACCTGCAAGACTTGGAAGCTCTATTGGAATTTCGGTAATAAAAGATAAAAAAGAATTAGATTATTCACTAGATACTGCTTTTGAATTTGATGATGTTATTGTAGTAGAGCCATTTATTTCAAATATCAAAGAATACAATCTAGCAGGATTCTATGCAAATGGAGAGATGCATTTTTCTATAATTGAAGAAGTAAATAAAGGCGAATTTTTAGATTTTGATAAAAAATATTTAGATTTTAATGCTACAAGTAAGCCAAAAGTTGCAGATTTAAATGATAATTTAGAAAAAAAGCTAAAAGATTCTTTTATTAATATTTATAAAAATTGCTTTGAAGGTTCGCTTATCCGCTGTGATTTTTTTATCATTGATGATGAAGTATATCTAAATGAAATAAATCCAATTCCAGGCTCTCTTGCATCATATCTTTTTGATAATTTTAATGAAAAAATAAATTTACTCTCAATCAATCTGCCAAATAGAGAAACAATAAAAATAAATTATAAATATATATCAAAGATTCAAGCTTCAAAAGGTAAATAATGGCATTAAAAAATATTGTGCTAGGTGAGAGAAAATTTGATATTTCTTATATGATAAAAAATAATAATTCACCACTTTGGGCGATCTTTTTGCATGGTTGGGGAAGTAATAAAGAATTATTGCAAAATACTTTTGGTGATTTTTTTAATTCTTACAATCATATATATATTGATTTGCCTGGCTTTGGTAATAGCTCAAATGATTATATTTTAGATTCTAATGATTATTGTGATGTTATAAAAGCTTTACTAGATTTACTACATATAAAAGCAGATGTAGCTATTGGTCATAGCTTTGGAGGAAAAATTGTAACACTTCTAAATCCAAAGATTCTAATATTACTTAGCAGTGCTGGGATTATAAAAGAAAAAAGTATAAAAGTAAGGCTAAAAATAAAATCAGCAAAGTTATTGAATTTTTTTGGAATTAAAAGCACGATATTTCGCACAAAAGATGCCAAAAATCTACCTCAAAATATGTATGAATGCCTAAAAATTGCAGTCAATGAAGATTTTAGTATAAAATTTAGTGAATTTGACAATAAAGCATTTATATTTTGGGGCAAAAATGATGATACAACTCCCCTTTATATGGCACAAAAGATTCATAGTATAATTAAAGATTCTAAATTATATATTTTAGAAGGTGATCATTTCTTTTTTTTAAAACACGCCAAAACAATAGATAGGATTGTAAATGAATAATGTAATCTTACAAATTTCAAACATCATTTTTATGTTATCCATTGGATATTATTTATTACAGAATCTCCAATGGTATAACTACAATATATTGCGTGTTATTTTCAAACACAATAAATTTTATTGGCATTTAATATATTTTATTTTGCCTGTGATTTTATTTTGCTTACTAGGCGATTATTTTATCTATTATAATATTATTCATATAGCACTTCTTATCATCTGGTATAAAAAGCTTGATAAAAAACTAGTTTGGACGAGTAGAATCTGTAGATTCTTTATTACTTATTTTATATTCATTGTAATTAGTTTTGTTGCAATAATTATTCTTAACATAACAAAATATATTTTATTTATATCGCTAATTATATCGCTTCTAATATCATATATAAGTGAGATGATAATAATCAAACAATATAAAAAAATGGCGATAGAAAAACTACATTCTATGGAGAATCTAACCATCATAGCAATCACTGCAAGCTATGGAAAAACAAGTATCAAAAATTTTATTTATTCTTTATTATCAAAACAATTTAAAACTTATGCTACCCCAAGAAGTGTAAATACAATAAATGGAATAATAAGCGATATAAACAATAATCTCCCAAATGATTGCCAAATATATATTGTTGAAGCAGGAGCTAGAGTAAAAGGCGATATAGAAAAAATATCAAATCTAATCAATCATCATTATGCAGTAATAGGTGAAATTGGTGAAATGCACTTGCAATATTTCAAATCTCTTGAAAATATAAAAAATACAAAATACGAGCTATTTAAAAGCACAAGATTAAAAGAAGTATTTTTGTTTAAAGATAATGAAATACCAAGTGATATTAGTGTTCCTATAATACCATTCCCACAAAACATTTCAAATATACATAGTGATTTATCAGGCAGTAAATTTGATATAAAACTAGATGATAAAACTTATAGCTTTGAGACAAAGATTCTAGGTGAATTTAATATCTCAAATCTATGCGTTGCAATAATGATTGCTTATAAGTTTGGTGTATCTCCAAATAAAATTACTCAATTAGTAAAAGAGTTAAAACAAATAGAACATAGGCTTGAAAAAATAGAAATAAATGGCAAAATTATCCTAGATGATAGCTTTAATGGTAACTTAAATGGTATGAAAGAAGCAATAAGATTAGCTTCATTACATAAAGGTGGTAAAAAGATTATTGTAACTCCAGGAATCGTAGAAAATAATATCAAAAACAATGAAAAACTTGCGATATTGATTGATAAAGTGCTTGATATAGCAATTATTACTGGTGAATTAAATAGTAAGATTCTAGCTCAAAATATATCTAATGCACAAAAAATTATCATAAAAGATAAAATGGATTTAAATAATATACTTAGTAAGTTTTGTAGTGATGGAGATTTGATACTATTTGCAAATGATGCTCCAAGCTATATTTAGATTGTAATACTTTTTTAAATACTTGCCATAACAAAGTGAAACATCAAAATAATATATACAAAATAAAAGCAGAATCTTTATAGATTCTAAGTTAGAATCATTTTATATTTTACTATGGAGTATTTTATGGATATTTTGTATGGACCTTGGCGAGAAGCATATTTTACAAGTGAATGCAGTGAATGTGTATTTTGTGACATTGTAAATTCACCTTTAAATGATGAGATAAATAAAGTTGTTTTTAGAAATAATGATTTATTTATCGTGATGAATAAATATCCATACACTCCAGGTCATATACTAATTATCCCAAATATGCATATAGATTCTCCAGAAAAACTACCAAAAGATATATGGCTAAATATGTGTAGTATCGCTCAAGATTCTATGAATATTTTATATGAATATGGTGCAAGTGGAATTAATATGGGTATGAATATCAAATCAGCCGCAGGAGCTGGAATCCCAAAACATTTACATTTGCATTTATTACCAAGATGGAATGGTGATACAAATTTTATAACAACAATAGGCAATACAAGATCTTATGGTGTAAATTTTGATGATATTTACAAAAGAATTAAAATTCTAGCAAATAAATATCTATCAACTACCAAGAATACCCCATAGAAGCATTTACAAGTATCAATTTACCCATACCATTTTCTGATTGATAAATACTCTTTGAGCCATCTTTTAGATATATGCTAGCTGACCCACCAAGAGAAAATCTACTTGTTAATGGTATATTAATTCCAGCACCAATAACATATGCTGTGCTATCTGGTATGCCTATTTGATCTTGAGGCACTGGGCTTTCATCATATGCTAAACTTCCCATCAACACAGAACCACCAGAAAACATATAACTCACACCAACTCTATAAGCACTTGTATTTTTCCAACCATTTCCCATAGCTACCGCATCATAATTTGCTAAACTCATCATACTTTCAAGCTGCTCTTTTGTAAAAGTTCCAATAATACTATTTGGATCAAGTGCGGTAAATGTAGGATTTGAAAATGCAAAATCAAATTTTTTACCATCAGCCCAATATATCTTTTCATATACTAATTCTAATGTAAAGTTATAAAATCTCTGTGCTAAACCAATTTTTAGCTGTGCTGGCAATTGTGTCTTTAAATTTAAATCTGCTTTCATATTTATATTACCAAGACTTCCGCCTATATATGTTGTAGCATCTAATTTTCCCTTCAAATCAAATACTACAGGAGAGTCATAAACTCCACTTATTGTTAATGAATAATTCTCAAAGCTTAAAGGTCTAATTGTGATTCCAACTCTATATCCAAATGCCAAATCTGCACCATTGCTTTTTTGTTCAACTCTAGTTGAACCACGAAGTGCAGTAGATATATCCATATTTCCCATACCAAATGCTTCTGCTAAAGCTTTAGCATCCATAAGAGGCAAATATCCTCTTGGAGCACCATCTGCATCTGTTTCAGTTGGATTTGGATGTGCACAAGGTCCTGGATTTGATGTTTGTAAATTACCATTTAAATCATAAAAAGTCCCTGTATAGCAATTTATATAAGCACCTAATTTTCTTGCTTCATCCATAGTGCTACCAAGATTTTGACAACCAAAAAACCAACTTGTTGAATAGCCATTTTGTATGCAATAATTTATACCATTTACAAATTTATAACCTGTTGTGCTTTGTCCATTTGGAAGCGTTGTAGTATAGGTTTGATTGGATACAGGATTAAATAGAGTTGGTAAGCATATTGTTGTTTGAGAAGCACAAGTCTTATCATTATATCTCCATTCAAGATGTCCATTTGACCATTCATTTTTATACCAATTCCAATTATCTTTGATTTTTTTATTTATTTCTGCAACTTTTTTATTATATTCTGTTACATTTCTAGGATCACCAAGTGCAGATACATCAGGCATACCAAACCATGCCTCTGGGTTAAATAATGTTGGCATTTGATAACGCAATGTATTATTATAATGCGCACCACCACCAACAAATAATCCTGCAAATCCTGCAACACCTGTTGTGGTATTTACAGCATATATTAAATCTTTCATAGCTGCTGGAATCATTTCTTCTGGAATCTCATTATAATCTTTTAGATTTGTAAGCACATTTCCATTTAAAGGCACATAGACTATATTATTAAAATTGCCCATACCATATAAGATTCTAGGGCTTATACCTATACCAATTATTTCTCTAAATTGATAGCTAATTGCAGGTGAGAGCTCCACCATGGCAATCATAACATCTTTTAGAAATGCTCCAGCCTCTCCATTCCAATTCATAGCAAGACCGCTTGGAGCAGTAAAAGATATACCCACATTAAATCCACCACCACCAGCATTTAAAAAACTTTTACTTTTATAAAATATCTTTGGAACAGGAAATATAGTGCTATCAGCAGAACCTGAAACCTTAGTGCCCTCTTCTACATAGCCTATAGTCCCATGTTGATTTGTATTTCCAACTCCACCATGCTCTAATATTATAGGATCTTTTAGTGAATTTAGATTCACACCAAGTGCAGTAGCTAGATTCATAATGCTATCATTTAGTGGAACATGCATATATGTCTGGGATGTAAGACCCCAATTTATACTACCCTCACCTATTTTTTTTGTTGTTGTATCAGTGCTAAAATTAAATCCGGGGATGTAGATTCCAGTTAATGCTATTTCTAATTCATGATCATCTTGTGTTTTGTTATCAGATGAGACAACACAACCATACCTTGAATTGCAAGTCCTTGCTCTATATGTTTTTTTTACTCCATATGTAAAACCCATATTTGCAGGATTGAAATAACTAGAATCAGCACCATAAGCAGAAGCGACATAAGCAGAACTTAATGCTACCGACTTTAAGCTTTGTTCATTTATTTTAAATCCAGAAGCTTGTGCTTGGTGATGAGAAACTAAATAAAATGAAATTATTGTTATTAACTTTTTATTTACTTTAATCAAATTTAAATCCATATAATTTTAGAAAATCTATAAATTAAACTTGGTATTATAATATAATATTGACAACAAATTGCTTATTATTATTGAATATTGAGTGAATTTTAAGGTAAAGTAAATAAAAAGTTAATAAGAGATTAAGATTCTCTTATTTTTACCCATTTTTGTGCGATTCTAATAGCATTTGTTGCTGCTCCTACTCTAATTTGATCTGCAACACAAAAAAGATGGATAGTATTTTTATCAAAATAGTCTTCTCTAATCCTTCCTACATAGGTATTATCTGTATTAGTAGCAATAATTGGCATTGGATATTTATTGTTAGCTATATCATCTATGACTATTACATTTTCTGCAGATTCTAAGACTTCTCTTACTTCTTTTGCACTTACTTTTGAATTAAATCTAATACTAATTGATTCACTATGACTACGCAAGATTGGCACTCGCACACATGTAGCACTAAGTGCAAAATTTGAATGCATTATCTTACTAGTTTCTTTTATCATTTTTACTTCTTCTTTTGTGTATCCATTATCTAAAAATACATCAATATGAGGTATTAGATTAAATGCGATTTTATGAGTAAAAGAATCTAGCACTTTATCATTGCTATTGTTGATTTCTTTTGCTGTTTGAGTAAGTAGAGATTCCATGCCTTTTTTTCCTGCACCACTAACTGCTTGATAAGTGCTAACATCAACTCTTTGTATATCAAACTTTTTATGCAATGGATCTAAGACTTGCACCATTTGTATAGTAGAGCAATTTGGATTTGCTATTATTCCTGTATTTTTCCATAATCTAATATCATCTGGATTTACTTCTGGGACAATAAGAGGTACATTATCTTGCATTCTAAAAAAGCTAGTATTATCAATGACTAATGTTCCAGCTTTTGTAGCACTTGGCGCAAACTCACTACTTATGCTTCCACCAGCAGAAAAAAATGCAATATCAATATTTAGCTTTGCAAATATATCATGAGTAGTTTCTAAAATAGGTATTTTTTTTCCTCTAAAAGTTATACTTTTCCCTACACTTCTTGAACTTGCAAGAGGAATTAATTCCTTAATACCAAAATCTACATTTTCTAATAGAGTAATTATTTCTTCTCCGACAGCACCACTTGCACCTACGATAGCTACTATAAAATCTTTCATAAAAATTAAATCCTTTGTAAAAAATGTGTCATTATAACTTAAAGTATGAAGTTTAATATAAAAAAACCTAGCTCTTTAAAACTAGGTTTTTCAAATGGAGGGAATGCTGTTAGCAAATTTGGTCATAAAGTCTGTAATTTAATAACAATAAGAGATGGCTCCGGATGTAGGATTCGAACCTACGACCAAGTGGTTAACAGCCACCTACTCTACCGCTGAGCTAATCCGGAATAAAATTTTAGAGATGGGATTATAATAGAAATATATATTAAAGTCAATATTTATTACTATTTAGAATCAGATTCTAAGCTTAATAAAAATTTATATATTTCATTATTTTGATAGTCAGTCTCTTTTCTTAAATGATCAATTGCTCTTAAATTGTTCATATCTCTATGATTTGGATTTGCACCAAGTTCAAGCAATGTTTTTAATATGATTATATTTTTACTATTTAATGCAGCGTATATAAAAGCTGTATAGCCTATGTTGTTAGAATAATTTACACGAGCACCAGCTTTTACTAATCTTATTATAAATTCTGGGTTTGGATTAAATATGGCTGCATATATTAAAGGTGTAAATCCTATATCATTTACAATATTTACATCTGCACCCGCATCAATCAAGGCTTGTAATACTTCTGGATTGCTATTTTTTTGTGCTGCACCCATTAGTGGAGTGGCTCCGCCTTTTGTTTTCATTCCCAAAATTGCACCAGCTTTTATTAGCTCTTTTATTACTTCTGGGTCTGTATTTTCCTCTGCTGCAAACATCAAAGGAGTGCACCACTGATCATTTTTATCATTAATACCTGCACCATCTCTTAGTGCTTCTCTTACATCTTTAAGGCTACCTGTTCTTGCTATATTAAAAAAATTACCATCATATTTTTTTATTTCTTCAACAACTTCCTCTTTTTCTTGTTTATGAAAGAATCTATCAAATAAACCCATCTTTTTCCTCTGTTATTTAAATGAGAGTGCAAATTATATTTTTAAAGTGTATAAAAATCAATTAAGCCCATATTTTTTATCTTAATAACTCCATCTTTAAATAGTTTTTGGAATCTATCTACACTATTTTTATTAAATAGATTCTCTATTTCATTTACCGCAATAGGTCGCTTTTGCAATGTATTTAGTATATCACTTTCACTTAAATTTATCAAAATATCTATATTGGTATTTTTTCTTTGTGGTAAGCTTACAAACAAATCTTTAGAATCTTTGCTTTCAAAATTTTTACTTAATTCTAATAATCTCTCAAAACTGACAGCCTTGATATTATAAGCTGGCGGTCTATCAATCGTGCCTAAATCGATTCTATCAACTTTAATTTCTCTTAAAAAATCAGCAAGTAATATCATATCATTATCATTATCATTGATATTTTCTACTACTAAAATCTCACAAATAAGAGTATTTTTTCTAATCTTTGCATAACTTTTTATTCCATCTTTTATATCTTCTATTGTAAGGCTTTTATGCGGTCTATCGATTTTTTTAAAACTTGAAGAAATAGAATCTAAACTAAACTTTACAATATCAAATTCTTTTAGCGTATCTTGCAATTTTTTATCCCCAAAAAGACTTCCATTGCTAAGGATTAGGCTTTTTACATTTTTTGGAATATATGGCTTTATCTGTATGATAAATTCTTTTAGATGCGGATATAAGGTAGGCTCACCATTTGCAGTAATCGTAAGCACATCAATATTTTTATGAACTTTTAGTGCTTCTTTTACATTCTCTAGTAGATTTTCTAGTGGCAAAACCTTATCAAAATTTGCAATTGTTTTTGGCATTCCTCTTTTTGGTGGTTTTAGCTCACAATATAGGCAGTCAAAATTACATTGCTTTTTTTGTGGTGAAAGATCAACTCCAAGTGAGATTCCAAATCTTCTTGAAAAAATTGGTCCAAATACCATCATCGCATTCCTTAAAAACTAAATTAAGTAAAAATATCTTTTAGGATAATATATTATTCAATCTAATAGCTAGTATCAATAATCATTCTAGCTAATTTTTTGTAGTCATATTCTTTTTGTAGTTTGATAAAAATTCTTCCAAATTAAATTTCTTTCTATGATTTTCTGTAAAAATATGCACCATAATATCACCTAAATCAGCAATAATCCAATCACCACTCTCCTCATCAGTGCAATAAAACACTTCACCCTTTGGCTTTAGCTCGCTTTTTAGATAATCTAGCAATGCAAAGCTATGTTTATCTGCCATACTCGTAGCAATGATGACATATTGTGTGATATATCCACTATCTTTTAAATCAATAAGTGTAATATTTTCAGCTTTTTTACTATCTAATAAATCAATAATAAAATCTAATCTCTCTTTCAATGATGCCTCTTAAATGTAGAATCTAAAAGCTTATATTCTATTCTAATAATCTTTAAAATTAGCAAAATATTGCTCTCTTAATATTGTAGATGAGATATTATAGTTTGTATCAAGAATGATGGTTTTATCTTTTTTGTAAAACTCACTAGATTCTATATCTATATCATTTCGCCTTGCTATTATTAGATTTACCTCATTTAGGATTTCATCTATTTTATGCCATTTATACAAATCTTGCAAAATATCTGCTCCAATTACAAAATATATAGAATCTGGTTTATAAAAATCCTTGAAATACTTGATAGAATCTATGCTATGAGTGATTTTTTGCTTTATTTCAAAATTGGATATTAGAATCCTTTTATCTTTTTTTATTATTTCATTTAGCAATTCTAGTCTTTTTTGTGGCAAAAAAAGAGGCTTATTTTTAAATGGATTTAAAAATGCTGGCAAAATTATGATTAAATCTAAAAAATCTAGCTTTAATAATTCATCTACTATGGCTTTATGCCCTTTATGTGGTGGGTCAAATGAGCCACCAAAAATTGCTATTTTACATTCCAAATTTTTGCACCAAAATCATATAGCACATAACTCCGCCTAAAATACTAACTATTGATATTCTTAGGCTTAAATGAAGTGTAACAACTACAAATATGCTTATAATCTCTTTTAATCCATAAAATGGAGCTAAAAATTTTGTATCTTTTAGACAATACACCACAAGCATAGCAATAATTACATTTGGCAATATATTTGAGATATAATTGATAAATGATGGAATCTCCTTTGGCACAATAAAATATGGCAATAATCTAGTGATAAAATTTGCTACTGCAATCACTAAAATAATAAACAAAATATCCATTTTATTCTTTCATTTTAGATTCTAATTTCTTTCTAAAAATTGTAAAAATCAATATACAAGTAATAATTGATACAATTAAAAAATATTTTTCACCAATTGTAAGTAAGAAAAATATACTTACAAATATACCTATAATGGTTGTAATATGCTCTTTTGCACTTTTGTATTGCTCTAAAAATATCACTATAAATATTGCAGGCATTATAAATTCCAATCCATCTTTGTTAAATTTAAATATATCATTTATAAATGTCCCAAAAACACAACCAAAAATCCATGCAAGATAATTAAACAATGATATAAAAAATACAAATAAATCTGGATTAGAATCTTTGTTTGGTGATTTTGTTTGTATTATTGCAAATGTCTCATCTGTAAGCCAAAATGTATTTAAAATTCCTTTAAATCCCATCTTTTTATATTTTGGAAGCATTATTAGCGTATAAATACTCTGTCTAGAATTTAACATCAAAGTTGTAATAAAAATATTTAATAACCCAAAAGAGCCACCAAAAAAGCTAATTGCTAAAAATTGCATAACACCTGAATACACAAATACACTAATAAACAAAGCCCACAATCCACCAAAACCACTTGCTTTTAATAATATGCCAAAAATCATTCCCATAGAAATATATCCAATAATAATTTCTACATCTTTTAAAAAAGCATCTTTTAGTGTCTTAGAATCTATCATAATCTCAATTCCTATGGAATCTAAAATGAATAATAAAATAAGCTAAAAACATATACAAAACACCTAAAAATATTAAATGATAAAAATCAAATTGCAAAAGATGAAAATCTGCACCCATTTGATTTAGCTTCAAAAATCCATCAATACTAGGTGTAATAGGCACAAACCACATAAAAAACTTAATCCATTGTGGTATCATCTCTACAGGCCACACAAAACCAAGTGCAAATAATAATGGCATACTCATCACAAGTGCAATTTGTGGAACATATTCCATTCTATTAAAAATACTACCAAGAAATATACCAAATGCACTTGTTGTAGATATAAAAGTCAAACCAAATAAAATTAATTGCAAATAGTCTGCAAGAGTTGTAATATTATATAAATCATAGATAAATCCGAAATAAAACAAAAATAAAGGTGCATAGATGATACAAAATACAATCACTCTAGCATTGATTAAAAAAAATGGACTTACTTTACAAAAATAATCTCTTTTACCTTGAGAAAATTGTTGATTTTGGATTCCACATAAGATTCCACATGACATAATTAATGTTTGATGAAGTATAAAAATTAGTATCGCTGCAATTACATAATTTAAATATCCAACACTCTCATTAAATAATGGTATAAATTGCCAATCTATTATTTTTTTACCTTCTATATTAATGTGATTGTCATATAAGGATTGCATGAGTTTGATATCTAATTCAAGCTTACTAGAAGCATTATTTAATCCTTCTATAATAGTGCTATGAATGAAAAAATATGAATTATCCGCGATATAATACACACTTGGCACCGATAGAGTAATAGAATCTTTTTCAAATCCGCTTGGGATGTATAAGATTCCATGTATTTCTTGTTTTGTTATCAAATTCATTGCATCTTGCATCGTGGTATTATATGTGATATTTATTTTTGGTGAAGCATTTGCAGCAAATATAAAATCTCTACTTAAATTTGTCCTATCATCATCTACTACTGCAATTTTTTGTTTTACTACAATATCATTTAGATACGGACTTGGATAAAAAAATGCATATATAATATTTCCACCAATTATTATAGTAAGTATTGAAAAGCTCGTTAGAATCACCTTTAATTCTGATTTTATAGTATCAAATAGCTTTATCATGATAGATTCTTCTTTTTATATACCATTGCACCTAAGATTCCAAATAACAAAAATGGAAGATTCTGCATTATTAATCTTAAGCTACAAAGTGGCTCTATGGAATAATTTGCTTGTTGTATATAGACTTGCATATATCTCATTATAGGAAGTATTGAGCCCCAAAAAGTTGGAAATAAATCCATACTATTTAAAGGATAAGTAATACCTAAAAATGCGAGGCTTGGTGCAGCATAAAAAGCAGCGATACTAATTGCCCTAACATGCGTTCCAATCAAAGAATAAATAAATAATCCTATACTATTGTATGCAAGTATTGTTATTATTGCATTAATTAATAGAATCCAAAAACTTCCGTTTTGATAATCTAGTGAAAGGAATGTATAGCTCATAATAAGCCACCAAATAAAAAATATAATAGTATTTATTAAAAATTTTACACCTAAATGACTATATATAGCATTTATTTTATAGACTTTACCTTTTATAAAACCAATATCTTTTCTATCATATGCAATTAATGAAATCATACAAAGAATAATAAAAAGCTGCCACGAGCAAGGCAGAATTGCTGTTAATAAAAATTGTGAAAAATTACTACTTGGATTATATAAAGAGATGATTTTTGGTATGAATTCTATGCTTTTTCCAAGTGCCAAAGTGGTGTTTTTAGAATCTACAATATTTCTTGCAAAATTTAATGTAATATCTTTATTTTTAAATACCAAAGCCAAAGCAGCTTGTATATTTTTTGCAATAAAAACTAATTGCGTATTATAATAGATAGCAACACTAGGAGTAATATACTTTTTAATATCGCTTTCAAAATCTTTTGGTATCACAAGCAAGGCATATATTTCTTTTGTGCTTATATCATCTTTTGCCTCTTTTATGCTACTATATTGTTTTGTTATTTTAATAGTGCTTGAAGAATCTACATCAAATATCAAACTTCTAGATGCCGATGAATTATCCAAATCAATAATACCAATTGGCATATCTTCAATCAAAGCTTTAGAAATCGTGCTATATACAAAAAAACCTACAAATAAAGGCATAATAAAATACATAAATAACAAGAATCTATCTTGCAATATTTTCTTTATTTCTAAATTTAATATCTTTAGCAATGCATTTAACCTTAAGAAATATCAATCTTGCGGTATTAATACACTCATACCAACTCTAAAACCATCAATCTTTTCTACAAAAGAAGCTTCGACTTCATATGATTTCATATCATAGCTTTTATCTTTATTTGCCGCTTTCCATACAGCAAATTCTCCAAGCAATGAAATATATCTAACTTTAAACTTTACATTTTTATTCAAAGCTGGGATAAATCCTTCAAACTCACTTCCAATCTTAAATCTTTCTAATTTATCCTCTCTTACACTAAATCTCAAATATGCATTATTAATATCTACTACCAGAACGACAGGAAAGCCACTTGGGGCTAATTCATTTGTATGTAATAATACATTGCTTACTTCACCACTAATTGGAGAAAATGCTTGCGTATCTTTTGCATAAGATTCTACCTCATCAAGTGTGCCAAGTGCGGCTAATTCTTTTTGTCTTAATGCCTCTTTTGTCTCTTTTGTAGCTCCATCAAGTGCTATTTTATATTGCTGATAAGCCACATCTTCATTAGACTTAGCACTTTTATAATTAGTCTCTGCTTCATCTCTTTTTTGTAAGCTTACAACACCACTATCATAGAGATTTTGGATTCTAAGATATGTTTTTTCTGCAAGTTCTGCCATAGCCTTTGCTGCTTCATATAAATCTTTTGCAGATTCTACATTCTCTACCCTAACACCCTTATTTGTCTCCTCGCTTAATGCTTGTGCTGCTTTATATCCAGCTTGTGCTTGTTTTATTTTTGCATCTAATTCAGGACTAAAAATACTATAAGCTAACTCACCTTCTTTTATAAAATCACCTTTTTTAACAAATATTTCACCAACTCTTCCTGCCACTTTTGATGAAATACTATATTGAGTAGCTTCTATTTGTCCTTGCAAAAAAGATGATTTTGGCTTATGTGCCAAATAAAAGCTAAAAACAAGCCAAATTGCAATGATTGCGATAATAATACCAATACTTATAACTTTAAATAAATCAAGAGCTTTCCTATTTATCATCATAAACCTCTATCATAAGAAATTTGCCTTAATAAAATGTATAAAATGAATCAATGTCATTACTTAAAGCTAAGAGTTTTGCAAGTGCGGTAATATATCTATATTCTGCATTTTTTAGCTCGATTGTAACACCAGAGATCGCATTTCTTGCATCGCTAACTTTTGTGCTATCATTCATACCATTTTTAAATGCTTCTTCTTGCAATTTTAGATTCTCTTTTGCAAGCTCTAGGCTTGAGGCTAGGTTTTGATAGCTTTCTTTTGCAAATAAAACTTCTTTATAAGTTTTTTCTGTCAATAGCAATATATCTTGCTTTGCTTGGGAATGTAGATAATTTGCCTCATTTTGTGCGATTTTACTTGCCTGATATCTAAAGATTCTGCCTGTATTACTTAAAATTGAGAATTTTGCCATAACACCAACATTCCAATTTGAAATCATCTTATTTAATAAAATATTATTATCTTTTAAAACATATCCACCATATAGTGCAATTGTAGGCAAAAAACTTGCAAATTCAATATTACTTAATTCTTTTGCTTGTAGTTTTTTTATTTCTATTGATTTTAGCATAGGATAAGAATCTAGCACTCTTTTTTTATAATAAGAAATATCATTTAATTCTTTTTGGCTAATTTGCAAAGATGAGGTCAAATTTAGATTTGTAATACCATCATCGCCTACTTCCACATTGTTTGTGATATTTTCATTTTGCAATATTGTCTTAAATGATAAAAGTGCAATTTGAAGAGAATCTTTTGCTTCAAGCGTCTTATTTCTTGCTTTGTCATATGCAACTTGCGCATTTAGCCGCTCAAGCTTTGCAATTTGTCCATTTTTTTCTAATTCTATTGCATTATCAAGATGTATCTTATGTCCATTTTCTACATCAATTAAAGTTTTTAGAATCTCTATATTTAGTATCAAACCATAATAATTTTTTACCAATGTCTCAAATAGATTAATTTTCTTTAATTGAAATAAAAAATTTGAATCATCTATATTTAAATCAGATATATTTGATGCAGCAATTCTTTTGCCACCTGTAAATAATGGATACATTATACTTATAACACCATATGCAAGATTATTAGTGCTAATACGAAGGGAATGATTTATATTGCCAATATTTGCAATATTTAAAGGGATGGATAGATCGAATTTCATAGGATCACTAATATATGTATAATTGCCTATAATATCTATATTTGGTAGATATAGCATATTTGTAGCTGTTTTTAATTTTCTTGCTTTGTCTATATTTAATTCACTTGCTTTTAAACCATCATTATTACGTAAAACATTATCAAAAGATTCTTTTAAGCTCAAATCATATGCATTTAAAGAAATTATAAATGATAATAAGTAAATAATTTTAGCCATTTTTTACTCTTTACTATAATATACTATTTCTATGCCTTGTTTTACTAATTCTGAAAATGAACCATCTATATAATAGATATTATCAAATCCCATTGTTTTTAGCTCATCACTCATGTATTTTGCTGTTATACCATGATGACAATATAATAATATTTTCTTATCACTATGTTCTTTTGCTATATAGCTAATTCGCTTTACAGATTCTACATTTATAGCATTTTTTACATGATCTATCAAATAATAGCCTTCACCTCTAACATCAATTACTAAAAATTCATCAATTTTATTTTTTAAATCTTTTGGCTTTATTGCTTTTGTGTCCATTATTTATATCCGTATATTTTTTAGTTAGATAATACTATAAAATATTTAATTTTGAAATTTTATATTTCAAAATATTTATATTCATACCAAGCATTTCTGCTGTTTGCTCTATATTATTATTATTTGCAATATATGCTTCTTTTAAATATTGCCTCTCTAAATCATCAAATTTTGATACTTTTTTATTTCTAGATTCTAAAAATAAATCATCTTTTGTGATATATTCACCATCGCTTAATATCGTAGCTCTTTCAATAATACTTAATAATTCTCTAATATTTCCAGGCCATCTATAAGATAACAAAGAAGAAATTGCTTCGGGGGATAGTTTTTTATTACCACATTGATAAGTTTTTGCAACCTCATTTAAATGAGAATTTGCAATGCTTATAATCTCATCTTGCCTTTCTCTTAGTGGTGGAATCTCAAGTATAATTGTTTGTAATCTATAAAATAGATCTTCTCTAAAACTATGATTTTGGATTTTTTCATAAATATTTGTATTTGTAGCAGATATAAATCTAACATCGATTTTAATGCTTTTTGTGCCACCAAGTCTTGTTATCTCTTTTTCTTGAATTGCCCGAAGCAATTTTGCCTGCAATGGTAGCGGCATATCGCCTATTTCATCTAAAAAAAACTACCTTTATTTGCAATCTCAAATAGTCCCATTTTAGAAGTTGAAGCATCAGTAAATGCACCTTTTTCATATCCAAACAATTCAGATTCTAATAGATTCTCTGGTAAAGCAGCCATATTTATAGCTACAAAAGGCTCGCTACTTCTATTTGAATTATTATGAATAAATTTTGCAAATACTTCCTTGCCTACCCCACTCTCACCTAATAGCAATACATTTATATCACTTTTAGCACTCTTTAGTGCTATATTTTTTATAGAATCTAGATTCTTGCCACAAAGATTAATTTCATTTTTTATTTTAGTTGGTTTGATTTTTGATTTTATTTTTTGTTCTTTTTGTGTGCGTTTTATTGCCTGCACCAATAAATCAATATCAAGTTCGGTTTTGATAAAAAAATCTTTTACTCCAAGTCTAATTGCCTCTAGTGCAACTCCAAGTGATGCATATCCTGTAATGATTATCGCCTCAAATTTACCATCTAATTTTTTTAAAAATTCAATACCGTTTATATTTGGCATATTAATATCAGTAATGATTATGTCGCAATTATCTTCATTTATACTTTTTAATGCGTCTTTGGCATTTTTATAAGATTTAATATTAAATTCATCATAATTACCAAGTGATAATTCAAGCGATTTCCGTATATTTATATCATCATCAACAATTACTACATTCATTTTAATTTCTCTATAAATTTTATATCTACTTTGTTTCCATCAAAAAAAGCTAAGATTCTATGAGGTTTAAACTCAAATTTTGTTTTAAAATTTATTGCATTATCGATAAATTTTACATTATCACTTATTTTTGCACTAATATTTTTATGCAAGCAATCAAGCACCATTTCCTTATTATTTCTTAGAATCTCTATTAAATTAGATTCTGCTTCTATTTCATCTGGGATAAAATCACATCTACCAACAATGGTATATTTATCACTTATTGTAAGTGATTTTACTACATTGTATTCTTCTCCAAATAATATTTGATTTTTTATAATTGCTTTATATGATACGATAAACTCATCATTACTTTGTGCTATTGCTACTAATAACAATAGCTTAAATATTATTCTCATCTGCTAAATCTTGCAAATCCTTTTCTTCTTTTGGACATTGCGATAAATGCACAACTTTATCTTTATCATTTAGAGTAATAAACTTCACACCACTTGTATTTCTACTTGTATCACGAATCTTATCAGTATCTACTCTTATCATTTTTCCACTTCCAGTTAAAACCATCAAATCAAGTCCTGCATTATTAAAATTCAATACATTTACCATATTTCCTGTTTTTGATGTAAGCTTCATAGCAATGATACCTTTTCCGCCACGACTTTGAAGTCTATATTCTTTAGCTAGAGTTTGCTTGCCTACACCAAGCTCACTTAAGCTAAATAACTTATCTTCATCATCTTCAATCATCACAGCACCGACTACAAAATCATTTTTGATTTTAAATTTGATACCTGTAACACCTCTACTTACTCTTCCTATCTCTCTTAAATCACTAAGAGGGAATCTTATTGCAATTCCATTATATGTAGCAATCAATACACTTTGTGTGCTTGGTGTAGCAATATGCACACTTATTAACTCATCACCATCATCAAGGTTGATTGCACGAATACCATTTTGTCTAATATTTTTGTATTCACTTAGTTTTGTTCTTTTTACAATACCTTTTTTTGTAAAAAATACCAAAGATTTATCATCATTAAAATCTTTAGTAGTGATGGTTGCCATAATTTTTTCATTTTGCTCTTTATTGATTAGATTTACTACTGCTTTTCCTATAGCTGTTCTGCTTGCCTCTGGAATCTTATAAACTTTTAGCCAATATAGCTGTCCATTATTTGTAATAAACATTATCGTATCGTGTGTATCAGCAACAAAGAAAGATTCTATGAAATCATCATCATGAGTATTTCCGCTAATCTTTCCTTTTCCACCTCTATTTTGTTTTTCATATGTTTTTAGTTGCACTCTTTTTACATAACCTCTATGACTCATTGTTACTACTACACTCTCATTTGGGATTAGATCTTCTGCGTCAATAGAGTCATAATCATCTTCTATTTGTGTTCTTCTTTGGCTGCTAAATTTATCTTTTATAGCAATTAATTCTTCTTTTATTATTTCATTTAATTTATCTTGGCTTTTTAATATAGCACTAAGCCTTTCTATTTCTTCTAATAATTGTTTATATTCTTCATCGATTTTATCTCTCTCTAAACCTGTTAGTCTTTGCAATCTCATCTCTAAGATCGCTTTTGCTTGAATCTCACTTAAAGAAAATCGCTCTATTAATTCATCTTTTGCAACTTGTGTATCTTTTGAATTTCTAATTAAACTAATTACTTCATCAATATTATCAAGTGCGATTTTTAAACCCTCTAAAATATGTGCTCTTGCTCTTGCCTTTTCAAGCTCAAACAAACTTCGTCTAATTACAATTGTTCTTCTATGATTTAAAAATAAATGCAACAATTCAAGCAATGTAAATATTTTTGGCTCTTTATTGTTTATAGCAAGCAGGATTATTCCAAAAGTAACTTCCATCGTAGTTGTTTTGAAAAGATGATTTAATACAATCTCGCTCATAGCATCTTTTTTTAACTCTATTACGACCCTAATACCATCTCTATCGCTCTCATCTCTTACTTCATAGATTCCATCAACTATCTTGCCTTTTGCAAGTTGGCTTATTTGCTCTACTAATTTTGCTTTATTTACTTGATATGGCACTTCATCAATGACAATCACATCTCTTTGCTTTGTTTTTTCGACATGTGTTTTTGCACGAATCCTAATCTTTCCTTTTCCATTACTATAAGCTTCAATAATGCCACTTTTGCCAAATATAATTCCACCTGTTGGAAAATCTGGACCTTTTATAAAATCCATTATTTTGCTAAGTTCTGCTTTATTATTATCTATTAGATAAATCAAAGCATCAATTACTTCATCAATCCTATGAGGTGGAATATTTGTAGCCATACCAACAGCAATACCACTTGAGCCATTGATAAGCAAGTTTGGGATTCTAGTTGGCATAACATCTGGTTCTTTGAGAGTATCATCATAATTTGGGACAAAATCAACCGTATCTTTTTCTATATCCCTCATTATTTCTTCACTAGCTTTAGTCATTCTAGCTTCTGTATATCTCATAGCAGCAGCACTATCACCATCAATGCTACCAAAGTTTCCTTGACCATCGACTAATTCTAATCTCATAGAAAAATCTTGAGCCATTCTAACTAATGCATCATAAACAGCTATATCACCATGCGGGTGATATTTACCTATTACATCACCAACAATTCTTGCGGATTTTTTGTATGCGGTATTTGAAGTAACTCCAAGTTCGTGCATTGCATATAAGATTCTACGATGAACGGGTTTTAATCCATCTTTTGCATCTGGTAATGCTCGCCCTACAATAACACTCATTGAATAATCAAGATAACTCTCAGTTATAGAATCCTCAATACTAACATCAATAATATCAGTATTACTTATCAAATCATCCATTAATTTCCTCTATAAATCTTCTAATTTTAAGGCTAAGATTCTACTTTAAAAAATCTAAAAATAAGCAAAACTATAAACCTAGTGAAACTAAAAAATACTTTTTACCTTTATCATTATAGGTAATAATTCCATTGTGGGCTTCCGCAATTTGCTTACAAAATGCCAAACCTAAGCCATTTCCTTTAATCTTTGTAGTTTTAAATGCCTCAAAGAGATTATCAATATCGCTTGCTAATACTCCATTGTCATATACTTTTAGAATCTGTTTATTATCTTTTATGAAAAATTCTATTTTTATGATGCCATTTTCTATTTCATCGCATTCTTCTATCGCTTCAATCGCATTTGATATTAGATTCTGCAATAATAATTCTAATAGTTCCAAATCACACCAAATACTATCTACTCTTATATCATAGATAAAATCGATATTTTTGCTATATTCAAAATAAACTACAGAATCTTCAATATTAGATTTTATAAGAGAGCTATCATATTTTTGACTTATAGCTTTTACACCTTTACAAAATAATAATGTAGTATTTATAAGCCGCTCTACCCTCCATAGTGCTTTTTTCATCTCTAAAATATATATACTATGTTTAGAATCTATATTTTTAGATAAACTTGAGAGCATCAAAGCAATAGCACCTATTGGATTTCTAATCTCATGCGCAAGATGAGCTGATATTTGCCCCATTGAAGCAAGTCGCTCTTTTCTTTTTTCATTTGTTATATTTGTAGCTGTGATTAGTGTTTTGTTGTGTTTTTTGCTTCTTTGCATGAGATAATATTCTTTTTCAAATAGAATCTCACATTCATTTAATTCTTGTGGATATTTTTTTAATATATCATCAATTTTTTTTGCATATGAGTTATAGTAAAAATAGCTGTTATCTTCATTTATCACCCATATTGGATTTGGAATAGATTCTAATACTAAGCTAAAGACTTCTTTTAGATCATTAAATTCTTTTTCTGCTTTGTAAGTTTGATTGATAAATTCATCTAAAATACTTAGTATATGTTCTTTTTGGTCTTTTGTATGTATATTTGATGAAATAGATTTAAAAATATCTTCAAAGCTATCCATAATATTTTAGTCTTTTTGATTTTCTTGCAATTCTTTTAAATAATTAAACAATAAATCACTATACCCAAAAGAGCCGCTTAAACTTTGTGAAATGCTATCTTTATACATTGATTGATATATTTCATTTCCTGCTTCTTTTGGATATAGATGATTTTCCATATTTAGTGATGTATCAAGCACTATTTTTAATATCAATGCTTCAAATGAATCTGTTTGTTCTCTTAGCTTTATATCATCAGAATTTGAATTGATATTTTGCACAGGTTTATCATAGATTGCTGTATTTATTTGCATATTAATCCTATTTTTGGACTTTAATTTAGCAAAGCAAAATACATTCCATTTATCGTTTTGATTTTTCTCTTACCATTTGAATTAATTTTATAGCATTTTCTCTTGGTAAATCAGGAAGCATTCCATGCCCAAGATTAAAAATATGTCCGCTTTGTTTGCCCATAATTTTTATTATATTATCTACCCCACACTCCATCGCATCAAAATCATAGATTCTACAAGGCTCTAGATTCCCTTGTAATACAAAATTTTGTCCTAAAATATTTTTAGCATATTCTAAATCAATACCCCAATCAATACCAAATACATCAAAATTAGTTTCTATATTTTTAAATGCACCTAAAAATCCACCAACACCCTTTGGAAATACAATAATTGGAATCTGTGGATATTTTGATTTTATATATTTTGCAATATCATTTATATATTTAAAACCAAAAGCAAAATATGCATCCCTCTCTAATGCTCCAGCCCATGAATCAAATATCATCACAGCATTTACACCAGCTTTGATTTGAGATTCTAAATATAATTTTAATTCATCACTTAGGGATTGTAAGATTTTATGTAATAGATTTGGATTTGAATATAGCATTTTTTTAGAATGTGTATAAGTTTTGCTACCTTGACCTTCAATCATATATGTAGCAAGCGTCCAAGGTGCACCACAAAATCCAATAAGTGCCTTATCTTTAGATAATTTTGACCTAGTTAAAGAAATCGTATCATATACATATGAAAGCTTTTTATATGCCTCATTTTGTAATATTTTCATATCATTTTCATTTCTTATACATTGTCTAAATTTTGGACCTTCATTTTTTACAAAATCAAGCCCTAAGCCCATTTCAAGTGGAACAACTAAAATATCACTAAATAAAATTGCTGCATCGCAATCCAAAATATCAATAGGCTGAAGCGTTACTTTGCTTGCAAATTCTACATTTCTACACAAATCTAAAAAATCACCGACTTTTGCACGCACTTCTTTATATTCGCTTAGATATCGTCCAGCTTGCCTCATAAGCCAAATTGGAGTATATGGTGTCTCTTTTCTTTTACATGCATCAATAAAAATCATTATTTCTCCTACAAATTAAATCTTTTAAATATTTTTAGATTCTATCCAAAAACAAACATTAGCTTAAAATAAGGCTATTTTCAAATCTTTCAAATTCGCTCAAATCTAAGTTATTTCCTAAAATACACCAAAATAAGATTCTAGCTTTTTTAGAATCTAAGATTCTATTTATTATCACTCCGCTATTTTGCAAATCAATCTCACTTCCATTGTATCCATATGTTTCTTTTGTGCAAAATCCAAAAACAACTCTTGAAGTGACTATGATTGGAATCTTTACTTTTCTTATCAAATCCATGCTTTTTGCACTAACATGCCCAGAGCCAAAGCCATTTATCACAATACCATCAAAATTTTCCCACATATTTAAAATCTCATTATTTTCACTTAGATTCTGCTCTAAAAATAAAATTTTCTTATCATTTTTTGGTAATTTATATGTGATTCTTTTTAGTGGATTTGCAAAAAACATAGGTTTATTTTCCAATACAACTCCCTCTAAATGTAATCCATCAAATGCATCAATAAAAGTAGAATAAACCTTTTTTATCCAATTTGCAGAAAAGATTCTATCCCCAGATACGACTAAAACCCCTCTATTTATACTATTTGGATTGCAAGCAAGTAGAATGCTTGAGTTTAGATTCCACAATCCATCATATGCAAATTCTCCATCCATTCGCATAGCACCACAAAAAATCACACTCTCTTTTCTATCCCAAAAAAGATTAAAAAAGAAACTGCTCTCTTCTATCGTATCTGTTCCTTGCGTAATGATGATGGAGTTTACTCCATTATCAATGCTATTTTTTGCATATTCTAACACTTCACTTAGAATCTTAAAATCCAAACTTCCACTTGGCAAATTACAAAAACTCTTAGATTCTAGTTTGATATTTAAATCTATATGATTTAGCTCATTTAATCTAGTGATAAATGTATCTGCATCATTATGCGGGATTCCAGCTTTGAATACATTATCCCTATTCATACCTATAGTTCCACCAAGGCTAATTATTAATATCCTAAACAAAAACAAACCTTATATAAAAAATTGCATGGCAAAATGTATGTATTGTAACAAAATATAAAATTTTGCTACATATTAAAAATACTTAAAAATTTCTTTGCACGAGTTGTTTTTGGATTATTAAAAAAATCATTTGGATTTGATTTTTCTGCAATAATTCCATTATCAAAAAATATAATCTCACTTGCAATTTTTCTAGCAAATTTCATTTCATGTGTAACTATAATCATAGTCATTCCGTCTTTTGCAAGCTCCAAAATAACGCTTGATACCTCATACGCCATCTCTGGATCAAGTGATGCAGTAACCTCATCAAATAGTAATATTTCTGGATTCATACACAATGCACGAATGATTGCAACTCTTTGTTTTTGCCCACCGCTAAGAGATTTTGGCATAGAATCTTTTTTATCTATTAAATTAAATCGTTTTAATAAACTAAATGCTTTATCTAGCACTTCATCTTTTTGTCTTTTTTGGACTTTTAGCGGTGCTAAGGTGATATTATCAATCACACTCATATGTGGGAATAACTCATAGCTTTGAAAAACCATGCCGATTTTTTGTCGCACAAAAGTCCAATTTGTTGTTTGATTATTTATAATCTTTCCATTAAAGATTATCTCGCCACTATTTGTAGATTCTAATCCATTTATACATCTAAGAAGCGTGCTTTTACCACAGCCACTAGCGCCTAAAATTACAATCACATCACTTTTATTTACATTAAAACTTATATTATTTAAAACTAAGTGATCATCATATTTTTTTACTAAATTTTTAATTTCCAATAAACTCATTGCAACTCCAAACTAATATTGATATTTTTTCTCTAAATACGAGCTAAGCCATGATAATGGATAACAAATAATAAAATACAAAATAAAAATAAGCCCATAAATCCAAAATGGTGCATCTGGAATCTTTAGTATGGAATATTCTATTATTTGCTGCCCTGTTTTTAATACCTCTACAACACCAATTAATGGAGCTATAGAAGTAGTCTTTATAATTCTACTTGATAGATTTATAGCAAGTGGCAATAATCTTATAAAAACTTGAGGAAGGATTATATATCTGCTTATCATCAATGGACTCATACCAAGTGCAAGTGAAGATTCTACTTGATGTTTTGGGAGAGAGAGTATCGCCCCACGCACCAAATCTGCCATCTCAATGCTACCCCAAAGAACAAAAACTATAATAGCACTTGTAGTAGAATCTAAGCTAATACTACTAATTTGTGGCAAACCAAAGAAAACTAAAAACAATAAAACAATTGGTGGCATAATCCTAATAAACTCAAGATAGAATCTAAAAAACAAAGAAAGAATGATATTTTTTGATACCATAAGCACGCCAAAAATAATTCCAAAAATCATAGAAAAAAAGATAGAGATAAATGCGATTTTTATCGTTATGCCTAATCCTGTTAGGATTCTACTTAGATTAGCTCCATCATTTAAAATCTCAAACATATCTAAGCCTTTTTTCTAAATATGAAAAAAACAATGATATAGGAAGTAAAACTACCAAATACGCACTAACCAATAAAAATAATGCTTCATTAGTCTTATAATAATTCCCTATAATATTATTTGTTACATACATCAAATCAGCCAATGCGATGACTGTTACTACACTTGTCTCTTTTATCAAAAATATAATATTTGCGCTAAATGAAGGAATTGATATGCTAAAAGCAAGTGGCAATAAAATATATTTCATTATCTCAATCTTATTTAGCCCAAGACTTAGAGCAGATTCTATTTGAATTTTTTCAATACTTTGCAATGAACTTCTAAAAGTCTCACACATATAACTAGCACCAAGAAATGTAAGCCCAATTATTGCTGTAGTATCTGCTTCAAGCTTAAAATCTAGAATCTTTGGCAATCCATAATACAAAAATACAAGCTGAATGAGCAGCGGCGTATTCCTAGATATTTCAATATAAATATTAACTATAGTTTTAAAAATTTTAATATTAAAATACAAAATAAACGCCAAAGAAAGCCCAATAATACTTGAAAATAAGATTCCAAAAAATGAAATTTTTAATGTTAATAATAATGCTTCATAATAAACATGTATATTGCTATATATAAAATTAAAATCCATTATTTATTTACCTTGACTTCTTAAATAAATATACAAATGCAATACATCTATACTAGCTGGCGTAATACCACTAATAAGAGAAGCTTCTCTAAGTGAATTTGGTCTAAATTTGTTTAGTTTTTCAACCACCTCAAGGCTTAGCCCTGGAATATCATCAAATATAAAATTAGCTGGTATTTTTATATCAAGAGTAGAATCTAGTTTTGAGATTTCAGCACTTTGCTTTTTTATGTAGTGATAATATTTGCATTCTATTTTTATTTGTTCTAGTGCAATATCACTCATATCACAAAACATAGAATCTAACTTTTTTAATTTTTCTATATCAAAACTATCTCTTGCTACAAGCTGGATTCCATTTGTTATATCATTAATTTTTATTTCATCTATACTATCTAGAAATTTTAAAAATTCTTTTGTTGGTGTATAATTTTTATTTTCTAAAAATAAAATACCATTTTTTATATTACTCTCATCTTTTAAAATACTAGAAATATCATCTAATAACCCAAATTTATATCCATATTTTGAAAGCCTAAAAGTTGCATTATCTTCTCTTAATAAAAGTCTATATTCTGCCCTAGATGTAAATACTCTATATGGTTCATCTGTCCCTTTTGTGACCAAATCATCTATCATTACACCGATATATCCTTCACTTCGTTTTAAGATAAATTCGCTCTCACCTTTTATACTCAAAGCCGCATTAATACCTGCCATAATTCCTTGTGCTGCTGCTTCTTCATATCCTGTAGTTCCATTTATTTGTCCCGCAAAATATAGATTTGCAATCTTTTTAGTCTCTAATGTATGTTTTAGCTCTGTTGGCATTACATAATCATATTCTATTGCGTAGCCATATCTTGTAATCCTTGCATTTTCTAATCCACTAATAGAGTGTATTACTTTTTCTTGAATATCAAATGGTAGTGATGTTGATAGTCCATTTACATAATATTCGCTACATTCTTTTGTTTGTGGCTCTAAAAATAATTGATGCCTATCTTTTGAACTAAATCTATAAACTTTATCTTCAATACTAGGACAATATCTAGGTCCAATACCGCTTATTTGCCCACTAAAAAGTGGTGCTAAATGAAAATTATCACTTATTATTTTATGTGTTTGTTTATTTGTATAAGTAATATAACAAGGATATTGTGTAGGATTAAAAGAATCTTTTGATGTCCTAAAACTAAAATTTGGCGGTGGAAAATCACCATTATGAATCTCTAAATTTGAAAAATCAATGCTTTTCCCATCTATTCTAGGGCAAGTGCCTGTTTTTAATCTACCTACTTCAAATCCAAGTTTTGATAGATTCTCTCCTAATTTGATTGCACTACTCTCGCCTATCCTGCCATTTTTAGATATTGATTTGCCGATATGAACAACACCATTTAAAAAAGTTCCTGTTGTAAGAATCACTTTCTTTGCTTTATAAATTTTACCAATATTAGTTTTTATGCCATAAATTTGATTAGATTCTATTAGCAATTCTTCTACTAATTCTTGCGATATACTCAAATTTTCTATTTTAAATAAAGCATTTCTTGCATAGATTCTATAACTATCCATATCAATTTGAGCTCTACTTCCACGCACAGCATAGCCTTTTGAGGCATTTAAGATTCTATATTGAATCCCACAATTATCTGTGATTATTCCCATCAATCCACCAAGTGCATCGATTTCTTTGACTAAATGCCCTTTAGCTAGCCCTCCTATTGCTGGATTGCAACTTGCAAGACCAATATTTTCTACCAAAATCGTAAGCAAATGAACTCTAAGTCCCATTTTTGCTGCAGCATAACTTGCTTCAATACCTGCATGACCGCCACCAACTACTAATACATCAATATTTTCCAAATAATAAACCTTTAGTAAATAAACTGCTTTTAAATGAATATTAATTTCTTTAAAGATAATTTTGCTAAATTTGCAAACATTAATTCTATATTTTTTAGCATATATTGCACCTTAAGCTTAAACTTGGAGATTTTATGCAGAGCTTTTTTTCAAAACTAATTCCAAATAATAATTCAAATATATCTAGATATTATACAGGTATAGTGATTATAGGAATAATTGTATTAATTTTTATATTAAATATTAAATTTCTAGCGTGGCTTACTATTGGATTCTGCTTTTATATAGCATTTTATGAAGCAATAAAATTATATGGTTTAGAAAATAGAACAAATCTATATGTAATTGCAACTATACTTTGGATCATTGCATATTTTCATAACAATCCAATCACTGCAGCACTTGTAGCAATAGTTATTATGGTATCTTATAATACATTTAAACAAAATACAAAATCAAAAGATTATTTGGTAATAATCTATCCTACAATTCCATTTCTTTGCTTTTTTGATATTTATACTAGTTTTGGAGTAAAAACAATCATTTGGCTTATTGTAACAGTTGCTATTGCTGATACTGGGGCATATTTTGGTGGTAAAATATTTGGAAAATCACCATTATCACCATTATCACCAAAGAAAACGCTAGAAGGCGCATTGATTGGATTTATCGTTGCAACATTAGTTGGTTGTGTAGTTGGTATGATGATAAAAGATTTTATATCAGCATTTTTTATTACATTATGTATTGCAGCAATATCGATTTTTGGTGACTTATATGAGAGTATGTTAAAAAGAAATGCAAATGTAAAAGATAGCGGAAATATACTTCCTGGTCATGGTGGTATGCTAGATAGAGTTGATGGATTGTTATTTAGTAGTGTAGTGATGTTATTTTTACTTGATTGGATTTAGATGGTAATTCTAGGTTCAACAGGCAGTATAGGAACAAATGCGCTTAAAATCGCTAAAGATAATGATATAAAAATAGAAATGCTTGCTGCTGGAAGCAATGTAGATCTTTTAAATAAACAAATAAAACAATTCAATCCAAAAATCGTAGCCCTAAGAGATTTATCACAAAAAGACAAACTAGCTATAGATAAAAATCAAAAAGTATATTTTGGTGAAGATGGAATCTTAGAAGCCATAAATGAAACAAAAAGCGATATAGTCATAAATGCTATAGTTGGATTTAGCGGGCTGAAACCAAGCCTAGAAGTGATAAAAAAAGATAAGATTCTAGCCCTAGCAAACAAAGAAAGTCTTGTTGTTGGTGGAGAATTTATCGATACTACAAATATTATACCGCTTGATAGCGAACATTTTGCATTACAAGAGCTTATAAAAGACAAACAAAATATTAAAAAAATGATTATAACTGCAAGTGGTGGGGCATTAAGAGATGTAGATATAAATACTATATCTACCCAAACACCACAAAATGCACTAAATCACCCAAATTGGAATATGGGAAAAAAAATCACAATAGATAGTGCAACAATGGTAAATAAATTATTTGAAATACTAGAGGCAAAATATTTATTTCATACAGATAATATAGATGCTTTAATAGAACGAAATTCAATTATCCACGCATTAATCCAAACAAATGACAATGCGATATTTGCGCATTTAGGATATAGCGATATGAAGCTACCTATATCTTATGCAATGCTTGGCAAGAGGGCAAAAAATATAGAATCTATAAAAGAAATAGACTTAAGCAATTTTACTTTTAATCTAACAAAAATTGATACAAATAGATATCCTTTATGGAATCTAAAAGATACACTTTTAAAAAATCCAAAGCTAGGTATTATTCTAAATGCAGTAAATGAGATTTTAGTATATAAGTTTTTAGCAAATAAAATAAGATTTGGTGATATAAACACAAATATATACAAAGCAATAGAAAAGTTTGAAGGACAAATAAAATATATAAAAAATATAGAAGATGTTTTTTATATAAATAAAGAAGTAATAGATTTTTATAGCTTTAATTGACTTTTAGAAATCCTCTTAGCTAGAATAACAAAAATTTAACTGCAAAATTTAACTGCAAAAAAATGAGTTTGCAAATCACACAAAAATATTTAAAAGCAAAATAAAAATCTATAAAAATCTTAAGGAATAAAAATGGCAAGTGAAAAAGATTTACAAAAAGAAAATCATAAAAAAACTCATACACCTGCAAATGCCTACAAAATCGAAGAATTAAAAGCTATGACTTTAACAAAATTAATAGATATAGCAAAAAAACTAGGGGTTGAGAATCCACAAGAATATAGGCGACAAGATTTGATGTTTGAAATACTAAAAACTCAAGTTAGTCAAGCAGGATATATACTCTTTTCTGGAATCTTAGACATAACAAATGAAAATTATGGATTTCTTCGTGGTATTGATGACAACTTTTCAGATTCACAAAATGACACCTATGTATCGCTTACTCAAATTAGAAAATTTGCTCTTAGAAATGGTGACTTAGTAACAGGACAAGTTCGTCCTCCAAAAGATCAAGAGCGATATTATGCATTATTAAAAATAGAAGCAATCAATCATCTCTCACCTGAAGAAGCAAAAAATCGCCCCTTATTTGACAATCTAACACCATTATTTCCAAGCGAACAAATAAAACTCGAATATAATAGCACAAAAGTCACAGGCAGAATCCTAGATTTATTTTCACCTATTGGTAAGGGACAAAGAGCATTGATTGTTGCACCACCAAGGACTGGTAAAACAGAATTGATGAAAGAATTAGCACATGGGATTTCAGAAAATCACAAAGAAGTTGAACTAATGGTTTTGCTAGTTGATGAGAGACCTGAAGAAGTTACTGACATGCAAAGAAGCGTAAAAGGTGAGGTTTATAGCTCTACTTTTGACTTGCCAGCTTCAAATCATGTAAAAGTCGCTGAACTTGTGATAGAAAAAGCAAAAAGACGCGTTGAGCTTGGAAAAGATGTAGTTATATTACTAGATTCTATTACAAGACTTGCAAGAGCTTATAACACAGTAACTCCATCAAGTGGAAAGGTATTAAGCGGCGGCGTTGATGCAAATGCATTGCAAAAGCCAAAAAGATTTTTTGGAAGTGCTAGAAATATCGAGCAAGGTGGAAGTCTAACGATTATTGCAACAGCTTTAATCGATACAGGCTCAAGAATGGATGAAGTTATTTTTGAAGAATTCAAAGGCACAGGAAATAGCGAGATTGTGCTTGCTAGAGCTATTGCTGATAGGAGAATCTATCCTGCATTTGATATTTTAAAATCTGGCACTAGAAAAGATGAATTACTCCTTGGTAGTGAAAAACTACAAAAAGTATGGATTTTGCGAAACTTTATGCAACAATTAGGTGATATTGAAGCCCTAAATCTAATATATTCAAAAATGAAAGATAGCAAAAGTAATGATGAATTTTTAAATAAAATGAATGAGCAAGAATAGTTTTAAAAATGAAAGCTGGTGTTTTTGATAGTGGCATTGGTGGGCTTAGTGTATTAAAAAGCATAGTTGATGCAAGATTATTTAATGAAATTATTTATTATGGTGATACTGCTAGAGTGCCTTATGGCACAAAAGATAAAGATACAATTATTAGATTCTCACTTGAAGCTCTAGATTTTTTTAATAAACACAATATTGATATATTAATAGTTGCTTGCAACACAGCAAGTGCTTATGCGCTAAAAGATATGCAAAAAATATCTAAGATTCCTGTTATTGGTGTAGTTGAACCTGGAATCTTAGCACTAAGCAATAATGTGCAAGATAAAAATAAAAATATATTAATCATTGCTACAAAAGCTACAATAAAAAGTAAAGCATATGAAACAAAACTTTTAAAACTAGGATATAAAAATATACAAAGCCTCCAAACAGGACTTTTTGTATCTGCTATAGAAGAAGGAATTACAAGTGGGGAGGTGCTAGATTCTATAATTAGATTTTATTTTAAAGAACAGCAAATACCAGATGCGATCATACTTGGTTGCACACATTTTCCTCTCATTCAAGATGAAATAAAAAGATATTTTGATAACAAACCGCTATTAATCCATTCTGGGGATGCAATAGTGCAATATCTAATAAAAAAGCATGATATAAAAGCACAATCTAATATTCCAAAAATCAAATATTTTGCTTCATCTAATAAAAAATTTATAGAAGATATTGCAAAAAAATGGCTATAAGCTATTTAAATTTATGTGGATTTTTTGGATTTATATGGCTAATTATTTTTCTATCTATTTCATAAGCTTTACCAAAACCTTTTATAAATCTACCTTTGCTAAACTCAAATCTAATTAGATGAAAATCACTCATATTGCGAAGAATTTCTATTTCACTAATATTATTATTTTTCTTTTGGAATTCATCAAAAATCAAATCAAACTGCTTGCTATCTCTTTTTATAAATGATGCTTTTGCTCTATAAATTAGTCGCACTCTTGCAAAAATATTATTTGCTTTACTTTCATCTTGAATAAACATAATTTCTATATTATTTGGATTTGCTTTTATGCTACCAAAATGTGGTGTAATCTCGCTTATATAAATATAATATTTACCACTAGATTCTATATAAGGTGCATAGCTAATTACAACTTCACCATTTGGGCTAAGGCTTGCAATATTAATTGTTTTACAAGAATCTCTAAATTCTTTTATCTCATAATCTAATGCTTCAAAATCATGCAACATGGTAATCTCCTTTTGCTCTAGATTCTAATAAAAGATTTATAAATTTAAAGTAGAATCTTAAACTTATTTTACAGAAGGTAATCCAAAATAAATAATGAAAAAAAATAAAATAAAATCATATTCAAATATAAGCGATTTAACAAAAATTCGATATTTGATGTCAAGGCGTGATAAAGTCATATTGATATTTTTACTTTTTGCTACACTTAGTATCTCAATCATTGAAACAATCGGGATTAGTATCATTATGCCATTTATCACATTTGCATCAAATCCAAATATGATTTTTGAAAATAAAGTATCTAAATATTTATATGATTTTTTAAATGCTAGCAATACAACAGAATTCATTGTATGGTTTGGCTTTACAATGATTGTATTTTATGTTTTTAGAGCAATTGCAAATATCGCTTATTCCTACGCACTAAATAGATTTGCATTCAAAAAATATCATTTTTTTGCATATAGATTATTTTGTAAAACAACAGAGCTTAGCTATTTGGATTTTACAAATAAAAATGCAGATACAATTAGGCGAAATATCACGACTGAAGCCATGCAAGCATCGCAATTTATACAACAAATTTTATTAATGGCTTCAGAAATCATCACAATAACACTTATGTATTCACTGCTATTGATAATTAGCTGGAAAATGACTATTGTGCTTACATTTATACTTGGGATAAATGTCTTGCTTATTACAAAAACTATATCAAAAACAATACGAAAAAAAGGCGAGATGCAAGCAGAACTAAGCGAGCAATTTTTAAAAATCATCACAAAAACGCTTGGAAATTTTAAGATTATAAAACTAAAAGGAGAGCAAGGAAATGTCCTTGAAGCATTCAACAAAGCCTCTTTAGAAAAAGTAAGCACAGAAATTATCACCCAAACCTTACTGCCACTTCCAAAATTTATACTTGAGACAATAGGATTTTGCGTATTAACAGCATCTGTTGTATATATACTAATAAAATATAATGACGCAGCAGCTGTAATACCAATAATATCAATGTATGCACTAGCATTATATAGAATCTTGCCTTCTGTAAATAAGATTCTAGCAAGTTATAATATGTCTAGATTCCACAAAAGAGGCTTAGATATTGTATATGAAGATATGATATATCATACAGAAGCTGAAGATAATGAAAAAATAGAATTTAATGAAAAAGTAGAATTAAAAAATATAACATTTGAATATCTAACAAATAAACCTATTATAAAAGATTTTAATCTAGTGATAAATAAAGGCGATAAAATAGCATTTATTGGCAAAAGTGGAGCAGGAAAAAGCACATTGGTTGATTTAATCATTGGGATATATAAACCAAAAAGTGGTGAGATGAGGATTGATGGTAAATTACTTGATAATTCAAATCTTAGGTCTTGGAGAAAAAAAATTGGCTATATTCCACAAAGTGTATTTTTATTTGATGGGAGTGTTGCAGAAAATATTGTATTAAATGACAAAATAGATAAAGATAAGATTATTGAAGTATGTAAAAAAGCAAGAATTTGGGATTTTTTAGAAAAAAATCAAGGAATAAATACCATTGTAGGTGATGGTGGAATAAAACTAAGTGGTGGGCAAAAGCAAAGGATTGCAATAGCTAGAGCTTTGTATAATAATCCAGAAATATTAGTGCTTGATGAGGCAACAAGTGCATTGGATAATGATACAGAATCTCAAATAATGGATGAAATATATGATGTATCAAAAGATAAAACATTGCTTATCATAGCACATAGATTAAGCACAATTGAGCGATGCCCAATTAAAATAGAGGTAAAATGAGCGGACTTGTTATATGGATAAATGGACTATCTGGAAGCGGTAAAAGCACCATATCAAAAGAACTATACAATATCATAAAACAAGAAATACCAAATATAGTATATTTAGATGGTGATGGATTTAGAGAAATTTTTAGTAATAATAAATTTGATAAAGATTCTAGGATAGAGGTAGCTTTTAATAGAGCTAGGCTTTGTAGTTTATTATCACAACAAGATATTGTAGTGATTGCATCAACAATTTCATTATTTAATGAAGTATATAAAAACAATAGAAATATATTTAAAAATTATCTTGAAGTATATATTGAATGCAATATGGAAGAATTGATAAAAAGAGATCAAAAAGGATTATATACTGGTGCAATAGAAGGCAGGGTAAAAGATGTAATTGGTATTGATATAAAATACGATATTCCAACACCAAATATCACTATAGATAATAATGTGCAAAATAATGCGGATTTAAAAGCAAAGCAAATATTAAAATATATTAAAACTCAAAAAATACAATGGGTAAAATAAATGAATACAAAGATAAAAAGATTATTTCAACATATTAAAAATAAAGAATTTAAATATATTTTTAAAAGAATCTTGACATGGTTTTTACCACATATACAAGGTGGATTCTATAATAATCATCAATTTAAATATAATATTTTTGTATCTAGCCATTGGACGAGATTCTTTAGTATGCCACAAGATTATTCTTATATCATTGCTGGTAGCCATGGAGTTGGGTTTGTAGCGTTTATCAAATATATGCAGAATCTAGGGGCAAATCCTATGACTTTGGATAATATGTTTGCTAGAAGTGATTATGTATTACTCGCAAGAAAACAAGCGCAAAATTACAAAGGCAAATTTTATGGACTTAGTATAGAAAAAGCATATATTGATAATACAAGAAAAAATATATTATCAAAATTAAATCATAAAGTGCCAATATTATGCCTAGTTAGAGATCCTATTAGTATTTTTAGGACACATACTCATAATGCTTTAATGCCAAAATTAGTATATGGAATAAAAACAAATACTATCGCACTAAATAGGGGGGGGCAGCAAGAGATCACATATCTTGATAATGTATTAAAAAATGAAATATATAACACTATCAATGAAATAATCACTTTCCTAACCCAAACAATCACAAAAAGCAAAATCATTCCATTTTTTTGTTTTACTTCACTAAATTTACAATTAACAAATGCAACAAAAAGTCTGTATTTCATAGATACAAACGATATAAGCACACCACTAAAATCATTTGATACAATGAAAAATATAGCAAATATTCTTGATATAAATTTTAATAATAAAATAAATGATTTTGATGCAAACTATTCCTCTATGAATATTCACAAGCATTTTTATATAGATTCTAAAGATAATGAAAATAAATTTTATATACTAAAAGATTTTTGCGATAATGGAGGATTTGAAAAAATCATACTTGAATATTTTAATAATAATATAGAAATGAAAAAATATATAAAAAAATATTTAGATTATGAATTAACAACGATAAAAGAAAATACACCAAAAATCATACAATCATGGAAATATTATAATAATTTTTTAGAATCTTTTTAATTTGTTTAAAAAAGTGTAGAATTTACCTTTTACTCAAAAAAAGGGGATATATGAGAGGAATCTTAAAATTTATTTTAAAGCCATTTAAAAAATGCATTGATAAGTATTTTTATAAAGTTATTATAAAAGTGATGGATATTTTCCATATCAAGTTTCCAAAAAAAGCTGACTTTATTATCATTGGTTCGCATGGATTAGGAAGAAATGCGTTTTTATTATTTTTACAATATTGCAATGTTAGGGTAAATTGGTATTATGCATTTGAAGGCTATTATAAACGATGTTATATGTATTTGACGCATTTATTATTCAAACCAAAAAAGCAAATATGTGGTATAACTTTTGCTGAACTCAATGTAGAGGGCGAAAATAAAATAATAGAAAAAATCACTCAAAAGATTCCAGCCATCATCTTAGTAAGAGATCCTATTAGTATTTTAAAATCCCATATAAATTTAAGAACAATAAGTAAAAATAGCACATTAGAATTGCACACAAAAATAATAAGAAAAAATAATGCTTATAAAATAACCAAAAATGCTCTAGATTCTATAAATCACAGAATCTGCTATAGAGATTTTAAAAATGGAGAAATAGTAGAATCTAAAAAGCCTAGCTTAGATTTATTGGCTTATTTGATATCCACCACAAGCTATAAAAATGACAATAAAATAAAAGAAATCGTGCTGTTTTCATCATTGTATAGAATCTTAAAAAATAAAATTAGTGAGCTAATATTTATTGATATGAATGATCTATCAAACCAAAATGCTTATAATACAATGCAAAAATTATCTAAAAAGCTAAACTTCAAAAACCCAACAAATAAAGATTTTTTTACCCATAAATTATATGGTGATGTAAATACATTAATCCCACTTACAATTAATATTGATGGGGGGGGGAATCTCATATTTTCAACCACACAACAAGTATTTTTAAAAGAAAAAAATATGATTAATGTAAGTGATATATTTTTCAAAGAAAAGCTTTTGTATGGATTGCAAGTATATAGCAATAATGATGTGAAAAATTATGATAAAAATTTAATAGATTTAATAACATTTCATCTAAATTCATATTACAACACAATACTTCAAATAATAAAAGATATGAAAAACAACCTAATCAATGAAGAGCAAATAATAGATTATCTAAACAATAATCAAGAGCTAAAAAAACAATATAAAGCAGTATTTAGAGATGAAATATCTATAGTAAAAGATTATGCGCCAAATATTGTAGAATCTTGGATTTATTATAAAAAATTTAAGGCAATGTAATGAATATCATAAAAAAGAAAATAAATACTATTAGAATATGCATTGAGTATGGTTGGTGGGATAAGATTATTGCAGGATTCTTAGGGAAAAAAATATCACTTTGGAGCAATACACTAAAACCACAAAGATATAGATACATAATGCTAGCATCACATGGAACTGGAAGAAATGCATTTTGGCATTTTATGAATATCGTAAATGCATATCCAATGAGAAAATTTGATATTGCTGCAATTGATAGGACTTGCTTTTTTAGCTATAGAAAGATTTATGGGATTGTATGTGATAGAGATATAAATCACTGCAATGGTGGATTATATTTTATTTCAAAACTAAACAAAAAAGTTCCTGTATTTTGCTTGGTTAGGGATCCTATTAGTATCATTAGAGGTGGAATAAATATGATGTTAGCAGATAATATTGTAAATGGTATGGGGGGGGGGAATGAGGTATTAATAAAAAATACATTATTATCATATCTAAAAGCTTATGATGATATGCCTCATCACTTCATCTTTACAACATCTCCAAATCAATTTAAACATATCACAAAAGAGCTAATATATATTGATATGAATGATCTATCAAAACAAAATGCTTATAATACGATTAAAAAATGCTGCAGCAAAATTGGCATTAATAAAATAGATATAGATAAAGAATTTTTCACTAGAAAAATAGCAGATTCTTTGGCATTAAATATAGAAAAAGATTTTGATATAGATATAAATGGCAAAATCTTTAATATAAAAATACTTCCATTTGAAAATACATTGCATAAGAGATTCCAAATCATTAATATCATTGATGATATAAATTTAAAACGTAAAATTGCAATATGTCTAATTGGAAAAAATATAAAAATAAAACATATAAACAAAGAAATAAAAGATTCTATTAATTCATATGCAATTAAGTATCTAAAAGATTTAAGTGATAAATTTAAAATCTATGACCAATCAAAGATTGATGAAAATGATGTATTGGAATATTTTAAAAACGATCAAATACTATATAAAAAATTTAGAAAATTACTAGATTATGAAATATCTAATGTAAAAAAATATGCACCAAATATTGTAGAATCTTGGACTTACTATACAAAATTCTTAAAGGTGAATGATGAATAAAATAAATACACTAATCAATCGTATAAAAAATAATGAATACAAATTAATAATAAGATCTATATTATTAAGAATAATTCCAGCATCACTAGATGATATATTACCAATACCACAGAGTTATAGCTTCTTTCTAGTTGGGACGCATGGAGTTGGCTATCATTCTTTATTGTATTATATATCTAAATGCACTACCCCCCCATACATCAAGAAACATAACAATATCTTACCACTAACACTTATAGCCCTGCATAAAGAATATCTTGATAATAAAAGAGCACTAAGAATATATTGGGAGCTATTTAGAGGATATGGATATGGAGCTTGGGGAGTTACACTAGATGGTTATAATAAAGATATACAAGAGTATTTAAATAGACATTTTAAAAAACAAGCTCCAGCTATTTGCCTAGTAAGAGATCCTATATTAGCAATAGTATCTGCGATAAATCATACAATCTATACAAATATAACAAAAAATAAAATTAATGATTTAAAAGATTGTATTAATATCATAAATGATGATAGATTCATGTTTTCAGTAATTGGCTTTACTAGCAATGTAAATATGATAAAAGATAAAATCACGGATATAAAATTCATAGATACAGCTATGCTAAAAGGAGAAATTGCAAAATCAACAATGCATGATATAGCAAAACACATTAATATTAAGGCATCAGATGATAATGCAGTTTATATCAATGTTAATGATATATTTACAAGATCATTCCCGCATTTATTTTATATTGATGGTATAGAGTTTATGGTATCGCCATTTGATGATGATTTTAGTGTATTTGATATACAAAAAAATATATATAATAAACTTGATTCTAGATTCTATATAACCAAAAATTATATATCAAAAAAATTCAAAAATAGGAAGTTAAATATCTCAAGCAAAGAAAAAATACAAATTAATGATAATTTGTTAAATGAGATAAACAAAAAAGTAGAACAATATCTTTATGAAGTTATAAAAATTGAAAATATCTACAATAAATATAAAATAGATATAGAAATATTATTTAGATACTTCAAACATAACCCAAATGTATATAAAAAAATCAAGTCATTCCTAGAGCATGAAACAAGCATAATAAAAGAAAAATCTTCACATATATTTCAAAATTGGTTAGAATACAAGAAATTTTTGGAGATAGAATCTTGATAATAATAAGAAAAATAAAATCAGCTTTCAAATTGCTAAAAGGCGGTAGAATCCACGCTTTTTTTGATAGATTGCCGTTTGCAAAGCAAGTTATTAGCTCTTGCAATCTATTGCCTCATCCACAAAATTATGACTATATTCTCCTTGGCGGACATGGACTAGGAATGACTGCGATGTTTCATTATCTAAAAAAGATAGGAGCAAGACCAGAAGAAATATGGAGTTATGAAATAGTAAGACCATTTATATTTTATAGAAATTTTAGCGGTATGGTTTTAGATAAAGCCCCACTAAATAATCAAAGCCACAAGATTCTACAAACATGCACCAAAAAAGTCCCTGTATATCAAATAGTTCGAGATCCTATTTCTGTCATAAAAAGCAATATAAATGTCACTATGTTTCATAGTATTTCAAAGATAAATAATAAAAAAGATGCACAAGATAAATTAATTGAAATTATAAAAGGTATTTCACATTTAATGTTTTATTTTAGCTCACAAAGAAAACTAATAGATCATTTAAAACTAGATATTACATATCTAACAATGAAAGATATAGGAGAAAGTGAAATGCCAACTACACTAAATAATTTTATAAAGCGATTTAAACTCCCTTACAATAACACAAAAGAAATTTGCAGCAGTGAGAGTGTAATAAAAGGCTCTATTTTTCCTAGATGTTTTCCTCATATTTTTAGCATAGATGGGGGGGGGGAATTTGCAATATCAACTGTATCAAGACTAACTAATAAAAGTTTAAAAGAAATAGATATGAATGGCAATGTAGCAAAAAAACAAGATTGTATAAATAAAGATTATTATATTTTAAAAGATGACATAATTATTGATAATTACCAAGATTATCCTCTTTGTTTAGTATCATTCACAAAAGATACAAAAGAAGAATTAGTTTCTAAAGCTCTCATAGAAGCTTATAAATATATAGATTATGCTCTCTTGATGATAGAAAAACACAATAATCTTATGTTTAATGAAGATGAAATTATTGATTTTTTATTGGATGATAAAAATGATTTGCTTGCATTCTCAAAACAATTAGCAAAAGATATTGATGATGAACTTTTTTATATCAAAAAAGAAGCCCCGATGATATTTGATAGCTTTACATATACAAAAAGATTTTTAAATCATTTCAAAGGAGAATAAAGAAAACATGAAACAAGGTGATTTCACACAAGTAGCAAAATATTATATCAATAGACCTGCATATAGTGCCATGTTATTAGAAAAGTTATTTTTATGTGTAAATACATTTAACAAAGATATAAAAGATTTCAAAATATGCGAAGTTGGCGCAGGAACAGGAAAGCTTACAAAAATGCTATCAAATTTTGGTTTTAATGTCAGTGCAGTAGAACCAAATGATGCGATGAGAAATGAAGGCATAGAATATACAAAAAATACAAATATAAAATGGTTTAAAGGTGATGGTGAAAATACAACAATGAAAGCAAATGAATTTGATTGGGTGATAATGGCATCATCATTTCATTGGACTGACCATACAAAATCATTGCCAGAATTTAGAAGAATCTTAAAAAATGGAGGATATTTCACAGCGATATGGAATCCTAGAAATATAATAAAAGATTCTATATTTTATCAAATAGAAGAGGAGATAAAAAATATTATTCCAGAATTAAATAGAGTTAGTTCTGGCTCACAAAATACAAAAAAATGGGAGGAGATTCTAGTATCAACAAATGATTTTATAGATTGTTTCTTTATGGAATGTGATTATATTGAGATGATGAGTAAAGAAAGATATTTAGGGGCATGGCAATCAGTAAATGATATACAAGCACAAGCAGGGGAAGAAAGATGGAATAAAATAATGGCTATGATAAAAGATAAAATACAGAATCTAGATATTATTGAGATACCATATAAGATTCGAGCTTGGAGTGCCAAAAAGGTTAATAATTAAAAAAGAAAGGAAATAAAAATATGAAAAAAATAGTAGAACAAAATTGGGATTACACAAAACACGCTAAATTTTATGAATATAGACCAAATTATGCACCTAGTTGTATTGATATGCTTGCATATCTTGTTAGCAAAATGGGGGGGGGGAATTCTAAAATAAAAGTAGCAGATATTGGTGCTGGAACTGGTAATTTAAGCATAATGCTATTAGAGCGGGGCTGTGAAGTTACATCGGTAGAGCCAAATGATGCGATGAGAGAAATTGGAATTGAACGAACAAAGAATCAAAATATAAAATGGGTAAGAGCAATTGGTATTGAAAGCACATTAGAAAATAAAGCTTTTGATTGGGTTACTTTTGGAAGTAGTTTTAATGTTATGGATAGAGATTTGGCATTGCAAGAAACACATAGAATCCTAAAAGATGATGGATATTTTTCTTGCATGTGGAATCATAGAGATTTAAATGATCCTATTCAAGAAATCGCAGAAGAAATTATAATGGATTTAGTGCCAAACTACACTAGAGGTGTCCGTAGAGAAGACCAACGTCCAATAATTGAAAGCAGAAAAGATCTATTTGATAATATAATATATATAGAGCAAGATTTTTATTTTCATCAAAGTGTTGAAAACTATATCAATGCATGGAAAAGCGTGAAAAACCCATATTGGGATTTAGAGCAAAAAAGTGGAAATGAATTATTTGAAAAAATTGCATACCAGATGAAACATAGGCTTCCAAGTAGCTTTAATATAAAATACACTACTAGATGCTGGAGTGCAAAAAAAGTAAATTAAAGGGGATTTTTTGAAAAAATTATCATTTATAAACAAAGGAGAGAATCTAAAAAATCTATCTACAATTATTAAAAATGCAAAGATTCTCCCTTTGGTAATGGTAGATGATATTGATAATAAAAATATAATTAGTAATATACAAAAATTAGGCAATAAGGTAATATTAAGAAGCTCTGCAAGCAATGAAGATACAGATTCTACCTCTAATGCTGGGGCATTTTTGAGCATACCAAATATCAATACAAATGATACAAAAGCACTAAAAGATGCACTAAGAAAAGTAAAATCCTCCATGGGGTGGGGTTGTAAAGATAATTACATTTTAGTGCAGCCGATGTTAGAATCTATCGATATATGCGGCGTTGCATTTAGTGTAGATAAAGATAATTATGCACCATATTTTTGTATAAGCTATGATGAAAGCGGTAGTAGCGATAGTGTAACAAGTGGTCAAACTTCAAATCTAACAAATATCATAGTTTTTAGAGAACATAAATCAAAAAATAAGAAAATAAATAAAATTATTAAAACACTATTAGAATTAGAATCTATTTTTGATAATAATGCCCTAGATGTAGAATTTGCATTTACAAAAAATGGTGATTTATATATTTTACAAGTCCGCCCACTTGTAATGAAAAATAAAAATAACTATTTTAATGCAATAAATAGTGGAATCTTAAAGCGATTGCAAACACAAATAGATAATCTATCATTACGACATCCGCATATATTAGGTGATAAAACGATTTTTGGTGTTATGCCAGATTGGAATCCAGCAGAGATAATAGGACTAAAACCAAAAAGACTTGCTTTATCTTTATATAAAGAATTAGTGACTGATAATATTTGGGCGTATCAAAGGGATAATTATGGATATAGAAATCTAAGATCTCACCCATTGATGTATTCATTTTTGGGCGTGCCCTACATTGATGTAAGATTATCATTTAATTCGTTTATACCAAAAAAACTAGATGAAACAATAGCAAATAAGCTAGTGAATTATTATCTAAAAGCATTAGAATCCAAGCCACACTTACATGATAAAATTGAATTTGATATAGTTTTTTCATGTTATGATTTTAATCTACCAAATAAATTGCAGATATTAAAAAAACATGGCTTTAATCAAAATGAGCTAAAGCGAATCGAATTTAGCTTATTAACGCTTACAAATAATATTTTAGATTCCAAAAGTGGTCTATATTTAAAAGATCTAAACAAAATAGCATTGCTTGAGAGTAGATTTGATTCTATAATGCAATCTAATCTAAATATTATAGATAAAATATATTGGCTTATTGAAGATTGCAAGAGATTTGGGACACTTCCATTTGCAGGAATCGCAAGGGCTGCATTTGTAGCAATGCAAATGATAAATTCATTAGTTGATATTGGGTTTTTTAGTGTATTAGAAAAAAATCAATTTTTATTATCTCTAAAAACAATTAATAAAGAATTATCAATTGATATGATGAAAATGCAAAATAATAGTATCAAAAAAGAAGAATTTTTAGACAAATATGGACATTTACGTGCTGGAAGCTATAATATTCTTTCTCCTTGTTATAAAGAGGCATTTGATATTTATTTCTCAAACACAACAAATAATACTACTATAAAACAAGATAATATTTTTAGGCTAAGTAAGCAAAAAGAAAGTGAATTAGACACAATCCTTATGCAAAATGGAATCCAAATAAGTGCAAAAGAATTATTTGATTTTTTTAGAATCGTAATAGAAGGAAGAGAGTTAGCAAAATTTAAATTTACAAAATTACTATCAAGCACACTTGATTTTATCGCTCTTTTTGGGAAAGAGCTAAATATCAGCAAAGAGGATTTATCACACCTTGATATTAATAATATATTATCTTTGCAATCAACAATATACAAAGATCCTCCTAGCAAAAAATTTAGAAATGAAATACAAAGACATAAAGAAGAATATAAAGTCACACAAGCAATAAAGCTGCCTCCATTGATAATAAATAGCAATGATATATTGTATTTTAGTAGTCTGCAATCACAACCAAATTTTATTACACAAAAAATCATTACAGCAAAAATTGCATTAGAAAGTGATGTAGAGTTAGAAAATAAAATTGTTTTGATAGATTCTGCAGACCCAGGATATGATTATCTATTTACCAAAAATATTGCAGGTCTAATAACATGCTATGGTGGAGCAAATTCACATATGGCGATACGATGTTCTGAATTATCGCTGCCAGCAGTAATTGGTGTAGGTGAAGATAGATTTAAAACATACAAAAATGCAAATAAACTAACAATAGATTCACTTAATAATCAAGTATTTATATTATGATAGGTATCACTCAAAGATTAGAACAAAATAGCACTTATTATGAAATTAGGGAAGCTTTGAGCCTAGAGTGGGGAGAATTATTAAGTGATACTGATTTTATACCGCTTAGTTATACAAAACCTATAGAAAAATATAATATCAATGGTGTTATATTTAGTGGTGGAAATGACTTATCACATCTAAATCCAAATAATCTAAGCATATTAAGAGATAAATATGAAAAAAATATCATTAAATATTGCATAAAATCTAATATCCCGATACTTGGTGTATGTAGAGGTGCTCAGATTCTGGCGTATTATTTTAAATCTACATTACAAAAAATGCCAAACCATGTAAATAAACAACATACAATAAAATTTAAAAATCAAACATACAAAGTCAATTCGTTTCATAATTATTGTATTACAAAATTAGGAAATACTTTGGAAATCACAGCAAAAGCAGATGATGATACAATAGAATCTTTTAAACATAAAAAATTTCCTATTTTTGGAATGATGTGGCATATCGAGCGAGAAAAAATATTAAGTATTCCAAGTAGAGATATTTTAGAATCTTTTTTACAAAATATAAAAGGATAGAAATGAGAGCTTTAATATTAGCAGCAGGAAAAGGCACGAGACTTGCACCACTAACAAATGATATTCCAAAATGTATGGTGAAATATAATAATAAATCAATTATTGATTATGAGCTAGAGGCATTAAAAGAAAATAATATCACTGATATAGGTATTATTGGCGGATATTTATCTAATGTTTTAAAGCAATATATAAATATTAATAAATTTTATATCAATGATAGATTTGAAAATACAAATATGGTATGGACTATGTTTTGTGCAAGAGAATTTCTAGAATCTTGTGCAAAAGATAAACAAGATTTAATAATCACATATGCAGATATTATATACAAAAGTGAAATTATAAAAAAATTAAAAAACTATGATGGTGATTTTGGTGTTATTGTTGATAAAAATTGGAAAGAGTTGTGGAATGATAGATTTGAAGATGTATTAAGTGATGCAGAAAGTTTAAAAATCAAAAATAATAAAATCATAGAAATAGGCAAAAAAGTAGATTCTATTGATGAAATAGAAGGACAATATATAGGGTTATTTAAAATATCACATAATTTCATAACAACAATGATTGATTTTTATGATAGTTTGGATAAAAGCAGAATCTATGATGGAAAGGATTTTTATAATATGTATATGACTAGTTTTTTGCAAGAAATAATAAATACATTTAATAATATAGAGCCAGTTTTTATCAATAGAGGCTGGATAGAGATAGATTCTATTGCGGATTTGGAAACAAAACTATGAAAGATTTGCTAAATAATGTAATCAATATAGCCTTTAGGGCAGGAGAAATAGTATTAAAATACTATGGCGATACAAGTTTTATAAAAAAAGATGATGATTCTCCATTAACAAAAGCTGATATAGAATCTAATAGAATAATTACTCATAATTTGCAAGCTATTAGTTCTTTTAAAATTAATTCTGAAGAAGATATATTAGATTATAGTAAAAGAAAAAATGAAGAATATTTATGGCTTATAGACCCGCTAGATGGGACAAAAGATTTTATATCAAAAAATAATGAATGGACAATCAATATAGCTTTATTAAAGCACAATATACCAATACTTGGTGTAGTATATGCACCAGCATTAAAAAAAATGTATTTTGCATTGGAAAAAAATGGAGCTTATGTATTAGAAGATTCTAATATCATTGATAATGCAATAAGGATTTATAGTCAAAAAGATACAACAGCTATAATAGCACTTGATAGTAGATTCCATAGCACAAAAAATGTAGATAATTTTATAAAAAAATATAAATTAATAAAACAAACACTTGGTTCATCACTAAAAATATGTTCTATTGCAGAAGGAAAAGCCGATATTTATCCACGATTTAATGGGACAAAAGAGTGGGATATCGCAGCAAGTGATATTATTTTAAGAGAAAGTGGCGGAATAATACTTGATTTTAATACAAAAAAACAACTTTTATACAATAAACAAGATGTAAAAAATAATTACTTCATTGCGTTTTCTAAATCACAAATAAATAAAGAAATTTATAATGATTTTATGGAAGATAAAATTATATTAGAAAGATTGTAGGTTTCATTTAGAAAGAAGATAAAAAAGCTATATCTTTCTTAAAGCAAGATTGTAATTTATTTAAACTCACTCATTTTTATATCAAAAAACTAAAATACAAGGCAGACTGCCTTATAAATCTTTTAGCATTGCATTGCTTTTTATTATTTCAAATAGGATTTTTGACTATTTTAATCTAACACCCGCTAAAAATTTTATTTTATATGAGAATCTATAAATAATTAAAAATCTTTTAAAAACTATTATAAATATTTGAAGTAAAAAAGAGTGGCCGGGAGAGAGGGATTCGAACCCCCGGAGGTGTTACCCTCAACGGTTTTCAAGACCGCCGCTTTCAACCACTCAGCCATCTCCCGAGTAAGATTCTATTATTTTGGAGGCGACACCCAGATTCGAACTGGGGAATCAAGGCTTTGCAGGCCCATGCCTTACCACTTGGCTATGTCGCCATAAATATGGTGCCCGAGGCCGGACTTGAACCGGCACGGAAGCAATATCCGAGGGATTTTAAGTCCCTTGTGTCTACCAATTCCACCACCCGGGCAACATTATTTTATATTTGGAGCGGGAAACGGGGATCGAACCCGCGGCCCCAACCTTGGCAAGGTTGTGCTCTACCACTGAGCTATTCCCGCATAAAAGTATAAAGACAAGAAATAAAGTATGAATTATAGCGAAAAAAAGTAGAAATACAATGATAATATAAAAATATCCATATTAATTATAAGCTACTCACTTCTTAATGTGGATAAAGGATTGATTTTTGATGCTTTTATGGATGGATAATATGATGACAAAAGGACAACTATAATAGCACCAACTATCGTTAAAGAAATATCTATAAATGATATATGCAATGGTAATTTTGAGCTACCATAAACATCAGCAGGGAGAGATATGATAGGAAATACTTGCAATAAATAAAGCAAAATAAATGCTAATAAAACGCCAAAAAACACACCACTAATTCCTATAACATTTCCTAAATAAAAAAATGTTTTTTGTATATCTTTTTTTCCCATACCAAGTGATAACAAAAGAGCTATCTCTCTTCTTCTTGTCATAATAACCATCATAAGAGAACTAATAATATTTAATGAAGCCATTATAATAATTAACATTAATACTATAAATAAAGCTCTTTTTTCCATCGCTATTGCACTAAAAAAATTACCATTTTGCTCCCACCAACCAACGATACCTACATCATGAGGTAAATATTCTCTTAGTTTTATAATATCTTTCATTGGATTATTTGAATATATATGGATTCCATCATATATATCTAGTGGATAGTTTTTGATAGTTTGTAATGTTTTAATATTAATATACATATAGCTATTATCATATGCATGAAGCCCAGAATTAAAATATCCATCTATATTAAATCTTTTCATACTAGGTATTAGCCCCATTCCGCCTGCTTGCATTTGAGTAAAAATCAATGTAACCCTAGTATTTATATCGATAGAAGTTTCATCAAGCAGCCTTTTACCTATGATTATACTATCACTATTAAAATTTTCATTATGATAAGATTCTCTTAAGATTTTATTTATACTCATTTCTTTATTAAAATCTATACCATATATAATACCAGCATTTAGTGTATCACCAATTTTAATAGCACCTTGAGATTTTATATATGGGCTAAATTGTAAATTTTTAAATTGCTCTGTAAGATTTAAAAGCAATGTATTATTTACTGCACCATATCCTTTTTGAAAGATAGTAAGTGGATAATTCATAGTAAATAATCTATCTTCAAAATGTTTTATCATACCTTCCATAATCGCCATAGCCACGATTAACACCATCACACCAATACCAACACCAAGAAAAGCCAGTATTGCTGTTATTGATATAAATGGTTGAGTTTTATCAAAACGAAGATATTTAAAAACTAAGAATCTAGGTAACAATAATACACCTTAATTAGCTAATATGCCTTTTTTAGGTCCGCTTTTACCATGGCATAATTTATATTTTTTGCCGCTTCCACAAGGACAAGGATCATTTCTAGCTACTTTTGTGCTTTTTTTTATCTCATCATTGTTTCCATCTTTATTGAAAGATATATCATCATTATTTTCTTCTTCGAGATGTTTTAGCATCGCTTTTGCTTGCTCTTCATCATCTCTACTCTGCTCTCTTAGCTTTATCATATGGATCATTTTTGAGCTTTCAATTTTTAGATTATCTTTAAACTCTAAAAATAAATTATAACTCTCTTTTTTATATTCAATCAATGGATCTTTTTGATTGTATCCTCTTAGTCCAATACCAGTTTTTAAATTATCCATAGTGTATAAATGCTCTCTCCAAGCATTATCTAATACCTGCAAATATACTATTCTTTCAATATCTTTTCTTTGAGTGTCTGTAAGAGGTTTCATTTTTGCTTCATAATCATTTGTAAGTGCAATATTTGCTTGTTCTTGCAATAAAGAAATATCATCTGTAGAATCTTCAAATACAATCTTGCTTCCAAAATCTTCTAGAATCTTATTTGAAATACCAACTTTATCAATATTATTATCTTGCATAAAATCAAGATTTAAAAATACATTTTGAATGCTAAATTCTCTATCTTCTTTTATTTTTTGTGATAAATCATAATTTTCATCAAGAAGTTTGTTTCTAAATTGATATATTATTTTTCTTTGCTCATTTGCAACATCATCATATTCTAATATATGTTTTCTAGTTTCAAAATGCAAAGATTCTACTTTCTTTTGTGCATTTTCAATAGATCTTGTTACAAAAGAAGATTCTATATGCTCGCCATCTTTTAATCCTAGTTTTTCCATAATACCTTTTATTTTATCACTACCAAAGATTCTAAGTAGATTATCTTCAAGACTTAAATAAAACTGACTAGCACCAGGATCACCTTGTCTTCCACTTCTACCTCTTAGCTGATTATCTATTCTTCTACTTTCATGTCTCTCTGTCCCAATGATAAATAATCCACCAAGATCTGCTACTTCTTTATCTATTTTTATATCAACACCACGACCTGCCATGTTTGTAGCTATTGTTACAGCACCAATTTTACCTGCATCTTTGATAATTTCTGCTTCTTTTGTATGCTGCTTTGCATTTAAAACGGTATGCGGGATTCTTTGTTTTTTTAGTAATTCATGTAATTTTTCACTTTTTTCTATACTTGCTGTCCCGATTAATACTGGGATTCCACTTTTATGAAGTTCTACTATTTTTTTACAAACTGCATCAAACTTTTCTGCTTCACTCTTAAATATCAAATCATTATAATCTTTTCTTATATTTGGCACATTTGTAGGAATACTAACAACATCTAATTTATAAATTTGTAAAAATTCGCTAGCTTCAGTTTGTGCTGTTCCTGTCATTCCTGATAATTTTTCATACATTCTAAAATAATTTTGAAATGTAATATCCGCTAGAGTTTGGGTTTCTTCTTTTATATCTACCAATTCTTTAGCCTCTATTGCTTGGTGCAATCCATCGCTAAATCTCCTACCCTCGCTAAGTCTTCCTGTAAATTCATCTACAATTATTACTTCACCATCCCGCACGATATAATCTTTGTCTTTTTGAAACAAGAAATTTGCTTTTAATGCTTGATCAAGATGATGAGCTAAAAACGCATTTTCTATATTATAGAGATTATCTACTTTAAATATTTCTTCAGCTTTTTTGATACCAGATTCTGCTATCAATATGGTTCGATTTTTTTCATCAATACTAAAATCTATATCTTTTGTCATTTTTTGAGCTACGCTATTTGCTAAGCCATAATTTTCTAGCTTTCTATTTGCAGGTCCAGATATAATAAGTGGCGTCCTAGCTTCATCAATAAGGATAGAATCCACCTCATCAACGATTGCAAAAAAATGATCTTTTTGGAATTGATTTGATAACGAAAACTTCATATTATCCCTAAGATAGTCAAATCCAAATTCATTATTTGTGCCATAGATAATATCACAGCTATATTGTTTTAGTTTGCTTTCTTCATCTCGTTCATCGCCTGTAATGATACCAACACTATAACCTAAAAATTCATACAATGCACCCATTTCAGTGGCATCTCTTCTTGCTAGATAGTCATTTACGGTTACTACATGCACGCTTTTACCAATCATTGCATTTAGGATTACTGCAAGAGTTGCTACAAGAGTTTTACCTTCACCTGTTTTCATCTCTGCAATTTTCCCTTCATGTAGCACCATACCACCAATAAGCTGCACATCAAAATGTCGCATATTTAGCACTCTTTTTGATGCTTCTCTAGTGATTGCAAAAGATTCTATCAAGACAGAATCTAGCGCTCCTTGTCCTATTTCATCAAATTTGTTTTTAGTATTTTCTTTTAAAGTGTTAAATGCAGCCTTTAGCTCATCATCACTAAAATTTTGATATTTAGATTCTAGATTATTAATTGCATTTAGTTTTTGTTTGTATTTATTTAGCATTCTTTGGTTTCTAGTGCCAAGAAGTTTATTAAATATATTTTGTATCATTGAAAGCCTTGAATCGTATTTATTTAATAGATGTTGGATTCTATCATTTTATGCTAAAATCTAGACTTAATCTCTAATAAAGGTGGATTATGAGAATCTTAGTTTATTTGTTTTTTATTATAAATATATGTTTTTCTTTTGATTTAAAAAGTATAAATAATATCAAAGCAGATTTTGTGCAAATAATAACAACTAGCGATAATAATAAAATAGAATATAGTGGAAATTCAGTCACAACGAAGGGTTATAAATCATATTATAAATATACAAAACCATTTGAAAAAGAAGTATTTATAGATGAAAAACAAACCATAGTATATGAGCCAAACTTAAATCAAGCAATCATATTTACAAGTGGAATAGGACTTGTAGATATATTAAACAATGCCAAACAAGATGGAGATAAGATTATAAGCCATGCAAATAATATTACTTTTTTTATATATTTAGATTCCAATGATATGCCAAAAAAAATAGAATATACAGATACTTTAGATAACAAAAATGAAATAATACTAAGCAATATAAAAATAAATACAAATATTGATGATAGTATTTTTGTGTTTAATGCACCAAAAGGAACAGATATCATCTACTCAAAATCCAATACATTTTAGCAATAAGTTGTATAATATAAATTTTATAAGGAGTTTTTATGTTTAATTTACGAAATTTACCATATGACAAAAATGCGTTTAATGGAGAGTTTATAAGCGATAAGACAATAGAATATCATCATTTAAAACATCATCAAACTTATGTAAATAATCTAAACAATCTAATAAAAGATTCACCATTTGAAAAAAAATCGCTATATGATATAGTCATGAATTCACAAGGTGGAATCTATAATAATGCAGCACAAATTTATAATCATGATTTTTATTTTGATTGTATCTCCCCAAAAAGCACAAAAATCAGCAATGAGCTAGAATCTGCGATCAATAAAGATTTTGGTAGTATTGAAAAATTTAGAGAATCTTTTATCCAAAGTGCAACTACATTATTTGGCTCTGGTTGGTGCTGGGTCGTGCTAAATCATGATAAAAAACTAGAAATATTACAAACTTCAAATGCAAATACTCCACTTGAATCTAATAAGATTCCAATACTTGTTGTTGATGTATGGGAGCATGCTTATTATATTGATTATAAAAATTTAAGAGCAAAATATTTAGAAGAATTCTATAAACATATAAATTGGGAATTTGTATCACAAGCCTATGAATGGGCATTAAAAGAAGGTATGAATTCTGTAAAATTTTATATGGATGATATACACAAAGAGCAAATATAAAGATTCTAAGATTCCTTAGAATCTATGCAAAGTTTATTCTCCAAGAGCAAAATTTATAAAATTTAATATTTTTATAGTTTTATTTTTTATATTTATTTCACCTTCTAAATTAAGTGTAATAACAAAAATATCTAAATCCATAAAATCTATATTTAAAAGATATTCTTTTATATTTTCAAGTGTGCTAAAAAGTGAAATAATATATCCTTTTTTATTGCATATTAGGTTTATTTTATTTGAATAGTATATATTGGATTCTGTTTTTAATAATTCTAAAAAAATCATATTTTCAACACAGCAAAGAATATTTCGTTCATAGCTTACAAAAGATTTCAAACTAAAATCCCATAAAAATATTTTTTTTGCTAATTTTTCATTATGATAATGTGGCACAAAATATATTAGCCCCCTATCTTGCCAATCTTGCATCAAAAAATATATTTTATCTTTTGATATTTTAAAGTCTTTTTTTAGCAATGAATATATTTGATTTATCGTCATTTGCATACCTTGAAATTGACAAAGAAGTATAAAAATGTGAATATATTTTTTAAATATCACTAAGAGCATTTGCTGTTTAAAATCAAGCTTATTATTATCCTTGATATTTAGTGTTACAGGTAGATTCCCATAATTTAAAAAACTATCAAATAAATGATTTATATCAAGATTCTGCGTATCAAAACTGATGTATTCCTCAAAGCTAAGTGGCAAAATAGCTTTATTTGCAAAATCCAAATTTTTAGTTTTATATTCATTAATAGTGATGATATTTTCTATTGCTGGAAGAAAAAATTTTGCAAAATCCATATTATCAAGCACTAGACAATCAATCTTTTTTTCCATAGAAATTTTTAGCAAATAGCTTTTTATTAGCTCATCTTTATTTCTAAAATCATTACAATCAATATAAAATGAATTTTTAATATCTTTTATATGATGAAGTGCAATACAAGTTTTACCACTTTTTGGCGGACCATAAATATGAATCTTGCTTCCTTTTATCCCAAATCTCCTTGGGAAGAGATGTAAGAATTGTCGCTTTTTTATATTTGAAGATTCTAAAAGCATTATAATGCTTTTGTTGTTGATGGATTATTTGCTTTAGAATCTAACTTTAATAGGGCATTAAAACCTATTTTATAAATTATTTTCTTTTCATCATCATAGATAATATAATCTATATAGAGTTTTAATTTTTTATTGCCATTTTTGACTTCTACTACAAGTGGGCAAATCTTACATGGTTCATTAAGTATTTTATCCATTTCTTTTTTCATAAAATCATAAAAATTATCAATCTTTATAAATATTTCATTTCTACTAATTATCAAGCTATCATTTTTTAGATCAAAGCTGATATTTCCACCTTTTAGCACAGAAGTCTTTGTATCTAGCTCAACTCCTTCTACAAACAAATCAAATCCATAAACACTAATAACTTGTGGCATACGAGAATAATATCGATATGTTTTATTATCTTTATTATGTAAATCATCATATGAATTTAAAAAAGTCTTATAATCTGCAAGCTCATCTTCATCTAAATAATAAATTAAAAACGAATATATACTTGAAATCCGATCATGATTCTCTTTTGTCATTTCTAGACTTTTTAATGCACGAAGCTGGGAATCTATGGATACTTTAATCGCATTCAAACTACCAAATGTAGAAAAAATACATAATATGGCAAATAAATAAAACACTATCTTTAAATAATTGCGTCCAAATAGTGACAAAATAATACTTACAAACAAGAATATACAAGAGATAAGGACAAAATATCTACTTGGAGTAAATCCATATTCATAGATTCTAATTATAATCGAATACAAAGCAATGATATTTAATAAAAACAACAATGTTACAAAAAGTTTGCCTAGATATTTTGAGCCCAAAGATTGATTTAACCAAAAAAGCGTAATACTAAAGAAACTAAACCAGATGATTAGATGGATTGCACTATATTGCGGAGATAGAATCCCAAAAAATAATAATGCAAAATAGAGAATCAAAATAGAAGCATAAAAATATGAAAAAATACTAAAAATAAGAAATAGATTATTTATTCTTTTATCTGTTATTTTGCTTATAGATTCTATATTTGTTGCTAAATAATGATTTAATGATGAAACTTTTCCAATAAAAAATACAAAAAATATAGTTGCAACACACACGCAACAAACATAATATATTTCATCAAAACTAACTCTAAATAAAAAATCTATACTAATACAAGATATAACAAAAAGTATCAAAAAAAGTATAAAAATACCAAAAGCAAAAAATGCACTTCCTACAAAATCAAAAAAACTATAAAAATTAAATCTCAAATTAAAAGATACAAATAATGCAATTGATGCAAGCAAAATCGCAATGTATTGCAATGTTTTTATATCCATAGAGCTATTATCAATAGGAATGATATCATATACAAAGATTCCAGATGCAATAAGAATAATACAAATAAGCAAATACCTAAGTAGTTTATTGTCTTTTAAAAAATTAATACTCTCTAAATTTAGAGCCATAAAAATAAGAAATAAATTTAATAATAAAAATCTAAAAATCTCTAGCTCCCATTTATAACCATCATAAAATAAAATATAAATACTTAAAAACAACCCACCAATGATAGATAAAATCGTGCCAAGAAAATACACTCTAAAAGCATTTTTATAATAAATATCAACACTTTTTATAAAATCATAAATCCGTTTCAACATATTTAAACTCCTCTTATTTTGTAAAAAAATAAATACAAATTTTTATAAATACTAAATAAAAAAAATCTAGAAATCTCGCGAGTTAGCTTGTATATCCACTTTATTTGGATTTTTTTCCTTCCTAAGATTGTAGAATTTTTAGTATAAACCTCATCTTCACTTATACAAAATGGCTTATAAATAATATTTTGAACTTTATTTATAAAAAACATATCCATATAGTTATCTACACAATGAAACCAAATCTTAGAGTGTAAAATAAACTTCAATGCTGCATGTGGAGAGACAAAATAGCCTTGTGTGCCAGATAAATTTTGATAGCTTATATAAAAATCATCTCTTAAATGCCAAATTTTCCTATCAAATAAATAATAAAGTCGCACATATTCAAATTTTGAATTTTCTATTTTAATAATAGAATCTAAAAAATCATCTTCAAAGCTAATATCATCTTCTAAGATTATGATATTTTCACCTAAAGAGACGCATTTTTCCCACAAAGCATAATGTGAAGCAAAACAAGCTAACTCACCAAAACCAAGCTCTTTTCCTCGCACAAATTTACTCAAAGTTGCATTATAATTTTTGATTATTAGTTTTTTAGATTCTATATCTTTTGCATCAATTGCATCAAAAAAATAAAAGCAGAATCTTTTGTTATTTTTAGATTCTTTAGAATCTTGTATATTTTTATTTAGCAAATTAGATTCTAAAAATACCTCATAAGTCGTATTTTTTGCAAGATCCTTAATCTTTTGTTCCATTGATTTTTTTCTATCAATGGAATATTTTATATTAATAATAAAAATTAGCATACATCAATACTCTTCATCTTCTTCCATATCTTTTATTAGTTCATCATATATTTTTAAAGATTGAATAGCACTTTCTTCATCAATCTTGCTCATAATATATCCAATATGAAGCAATACAAAATCACCAATCTCTAAAGTCTCTTGCATCAAATCAAGGCTAGCTTCTCTTCTTACACCCATAGTATCGACAATGGCAATATTTGTTTCTTTATTTATTTCAACTACTTTTGAAGGTATAGCAAGGCACATATTTTTCCTTTTAATATTGATGTTTTGAAATGATATTATTAGTTTTACAATATATTAAATAATCCGCTATTTTATTTAGAGAATCTTTATCTTTATTGCTTACTACAAATAGCTTTGATTTTGGATTGATTTTGTTTATATTTGATTTGATATTTTCAATACTAAAATCAAAATATTCCATAATATCACTTTTTGTTATTAAAACAATATCTGCAATCATAAACATAGTAGGATATTTTAGTATCTTATCATCGCCTTCAGGAGTAGATAAAAGCACGATATTTATATTTGCACCAAGATCATAGCTAGCAGGACAGACTAGATTCCCAACATTTTCAATAAATAAAAAATCTATATTCTCTAATTTTCTACTAGATTCCAAAGCACTATAAGCCCGCTCAATCATAGCTGCTTCTAAATGACAAGCATCACCTGTTGTAATTTGATATGCTTCAATACCTCTTTTTTGCAAACGCATACTATCTCTATTTGTCTCTAAGTCACCTTCAATGACTGCAAAACTAAAATATTTATTGATAGCAAACTGCTCTAGCAATGTAGTTTTTCCACTACCTGGACTACTCATCAAATTTATTACATAAAGATTCTTTTCTTTATAAATCTCTCGTAATTCATTTGCTTTTATGTCATTTTTACTTAAAATTTTTTGTGATACTTCATATAATTTTTTATCCAAATACAAACTCCAAATACATTTTAATAGATATTTTATATAGAGTATATAATTTTTGTAGAATCTATATAGATTATACAAAAATTATATTACAAAAATAGCTCTGTGCTTAAATATCGCTCGCCTGTATCATTTAGCATAGTTAAAATATTTTTATTTGGATATTTTTTTGCTAATTGTTTTGCTACATAAAAATTCGCACCAGATGAGATTCCAACAAGTAATCCCTCTTTTGCTGCCAATTCTCTAGCACAATCATAAGCATTATTTACATCTACTTTTATTACATCATTATATATTTTTGTATTTAGTGTATTTGGGATAAATCCAGCTCCAATTCCTTGAATCTTATGCGCTCCAGGATTTCCACCACTTAAAACAGGGCTTTCTTGTGGTTCTATTGCAAAAATCTCTAAAGTTGGATATTTTTGTTTTAATACCTCACCAACACCACTAATACTTCCACCTGTGCCAACTCCTGCGACAAATATATCGATATTTGTATCACCAAAAGATTCTATTATCTCTTTTGCAGTAGTCTCTTTGTGAATTTTTGGATTTGCTTTATTTGAAAACTGATCCAAAATCACACTATTTGGTATTTCTTTTTTTAGCTCATTTGCTCTTTCAATTGCACCTTTCATTCCTTTTTCTTTTGGAGTTAGCTCCAATTTCGCACCAAAAATACTAATAATTTTCCTTCTTTCTATACTCATAGATTCTGGCATTGTTATAATTAGCTTGATACCTAAAGTCGCACAAACACTAGCTAGTCCAACACCTGCATTTCCACTTGTTGGTTCTATTATTGTGCTATCTTTTGTAATCAATCCTGTATCTAATGCATCTTTTATCATAGCATAAGCTATTCTATCTTTTATAGAACCACTTGGATTCATAAATTCACATTTTACATATATATTTGCTTGTGTATTTATATTGTTGATTTTTAAAATCGGAGTATTGCCTATTAATTCAGTTACATTTTGAAAAATTTTCATATATATCCTTTAATAAATTTTTTTGTAAAGGTTTATATTGTAACATAAACAAGTAAAACAGAGATTACAATTAAGTTAAAAGCAGGAGAAATAAATGGATTTTAAAAACAATTATGCAAAACAAATTGAAATAAGAGCAAAAGACAATGTCCCGCCATTGCCACTTAATGTAGAAGATACAAAAAGCGTTATTGAATTACTAAAGAAAAATCAAGATATAGATTTTGCAAAAGATTTGCTTTTAAATAGAGTATCACCAGGTGTTGATGATAGTGCAAAAATAAAAGCTGAATTTTTAGGAGACATCATAAAAGACAAAATAAAAGTAGAATCTATTTGTAAAAAAGAAGCAATAAAGATTCTAGGGACTATGGTTGGAGGATACAATATAGAGCCTTTAATTTATGCTTTGAAAAATGATGAATTAGCACAAGATTCTGCAAATGTATTAAAACATTTAATATTTGTGTATGATAATTTTGATACGATAGCCACACTAAGTAAAAGTAATAAATTTGCAAAAGAAATCATAGAATCTTGGGCAAATGCAGAATGGTTTTTGAGTAAAAAACCACTAGATAAAAAAATAGAAGTATCAGTTTTAAAAATTGATGGTGAAACAAATACAGATGATTTAAGCCCTGCTAGTGATGCTTTTACAAGAAGTGATATACCACTTCATGCACAAGCCATGCTAAAAAATAGAATACAAAATTCAAAAGAAAGATTAGATTCTATTAAGAAAAAAGGCAAAGTTGCATATGTAGGCGATGTAGTAGGCACAGGAAGCTCAAGAAAATCTGCTTGTAATTCTATAATGTGGCATTTTGGCGATGAGATACCATTTATTCCAAATAAAAAAAGCGGTGGTGTTGTGATAGGAAATGTTATAGCACCAATATTTTTTAATACTGCCCAAGATAGCGGTTGTTTGCCAATAATAACTGATGTATCACAAATGCAAGAAGGTGATACAATAGAAATATATCCTTATGATGGGATTATCAAAAAAGATAACAAAGAGATTGCAAAATTTACACTAATGCCTGTAACAATATTTGATGAAATGCGCGCAGGCGGTAGGATAAATCTAATCATTGGTAGAAAACTAACTGCAAAAGCTAGAGCATTTTTAGGATTAGCTCCTGAAGAAATATTTAAAAAACCAACTCCACCAAAAGAATCAAACAAAGGTTACACTCTAGCACAAAAAATTATTGGTCGTGCATGTGGAAAAGAAGGTGTAAGAGCAGGTGAATACTGCGAACCAATGACAACAACAGTTGGCTCACAAGATACAACGGGAGCAATGACAAGAGATGAAATAAAAGAAATGGCAGCATTAAAATTTTTAAGCCCATTTGTTATGCAAAGTTTTTGTCATACTGCTGCATATCCAAAATCAGCAGATGTTTCACTTCAAGCTACATTGCCTGATTTTATCACAAATAGAGGTGGAGTGGCACTTAGACCAAAAGATGGTGTAATACACTCTTGGCTTAATAGATTTGTATTACCAGATACACTTGGCACAGGTGGAGATTCTCATACTAGATTCCCAATAGGCATTAGTTTTCCAGCAGGTAGTGGATTGGTAGCATTCGCAGCAGTAAATGGAATAATGCCACTTGATGTGCCTAAATCAGTCCTAATAAGATTCAAAGGAGAGATAAACAAAGGTATTACATTAAGAGATTTAGTAAATGCTATACCATATTTTGCTATCAAAAAAGGATTATTGAGCGTAGAGAAAAAAAATAAGAAAAATATTTTTAATGGCAAAATCTTAGAAATAGAAGGATTGCCAAATCTAAAAGTAGAACAAGCATTTGAATTAAGCGATGCTAGTGCTGAGCGAAGTGCTGCTGCTTGTAGCGTGAGACTTAACAAAGAGCCAATCATTGAATATTTAAAATCAAATATTGCATTAATTGAGGCGATGATAAAAGATGGATATAAAGATGTAGCAACATTAAGAAAAAGAGCAAAAAAGATGCAAGAATGGATTGATAATCCAATTTTATTAGAGCCAGATTCTGATGCAGAATACGAAGAAATCATAGAAATAAATCTAAATGAAATAACAGAGCCAATTCTTGCTTGTCCAAATGATCCTGATGATGTAGCAACATTAAGCGAAATACTAGCATCAAATGAGAGAATAAAGAAAATTGATGAAATATTTCTTGGTAGTTGCATGACAAATATAGGATTATTTAGAGCATTTGGTGAAATAATAAACAATGAAGGGCAGTTACCTACTAGAATCTGGATAGCACCACCTACAAAAATGGATGAAAAGCAACTAACAAAAGAAGGTTATTTTGCGATATTTGGTGCAGCAGGAGCTAGGATAGAGGCTCCGGGTTGTAGCCTATGTATGGGAAATCAAGCAAGAGTAAAAGATAATGCAGCAGTATTTTCTACAAGCACAAGAAATTTTGATAATAGAATGGGTAAAGGTGCAAAAGTATATTTAGGTAGTGCTGAGCTAGCAGCAGTATGTGCAATACTAGGTAAAATACCTACGAAAGATGAATATTTGGATATTGTTGATAAAAAATTAAAAAATAATAGTATTTATTCATATCTAAACTTTAATCTTATAGACAATTTTACTTTATGATTGCGTTATAATATATTTTTTAAATTGTTTATACACTAAAGATATTGTGCTTTAGTATGGAGGGTAAGCGGTGCTTATATTTCAATGGAATGAAAACTATGAAACTAATATAGATTTAATTGATAACCAACATAAGAATTTGGTGAATTTGATTAATGATTTTGGGACAAGCATTCAGGAAAATAATAAGTTATCTCAAGAAGAATTAAACGACATATTTAATAAAATCACTAAATATGCTGATGAGCATTTTAAAGATGAAGAAAAAGAGATGGAAAAAGCAAATGTAGATCCAAGGCATGCAAATTATCATAAAAGAGCTCATGAGATGTTTATAAAAGAGGGAACACAACTATTTGAAAATATACAAAATAATTTTATAAGCTATGAGGAATTATTTCACTTTTTATCAAATTGGCTCTTTATTCATATTCTTGGAACAGATAAAGTCCTAGCAAGACAAATCAAAGCAATACAAGAAGGTCAAGATCCAAAAACAGCATATGAAACTATTTATAATGATACAGAAAAAGACATAGGTCCATTATTGTTTGCTATAAATCAGCTATTTATGAGAACAATAAATATGAATAACAAACTAATAATGCTAAATAAATCCCTAGAAGAACGAGTAAAATTAAGAACAAAAGAATTAGAACAATCAAATAATATATTAAAAACTATGGCACTAACTGATAATTTAACAAAGTTAGGAAATAGAAGAGCTGCTTTGGCATATCTAAAAAATGAGTGGAAAAAAGTGCATGATAATAATACCACGATAACTTGTATTATGATAGATGCAGATAATTTTAAACATATAAATGATACAGAAGGGCATAAATCTGGAGATGAAATATTGCAGATAGTTGCAAATACTATAAAAAATGCAATTAGAAATGATGATTTTATATGTAGATTAGGTGGTGATGAATTTGTAATATTATCACATAGCACAAATCTATTACATACATTAAAACTCGCAGAACACATAAGAAAACAAGTAGAACAAATTAGATTAACCTTTACAAAACAATGTTTTAGCGCAAGTGTAAGTATTGGCGTAGCAGCAAGAGATGATACAATGCAAAATTATATAGATCTACTAAAAAAAGCTGATGAAGGATTATATATAGCAAAAAGAAATGGTAGAAATCGTGTAGGATGTGCTCAGCAAAATTAAATAAAAAATTTATATCAAATATCAAGGATATAAGGTAAATTCTTATCAAGGCATATTATGAAAATATCAAATCTAAATAGTATCTTTAATTTCAGCAGTTTGATAAAAATAACAACTCTTTCTTTTACATTAAATCCTTTAGCAGCAGCAAATAATAGCACAGATATTAGCACACTTCCAAATTGCAGTGGTGATACTTGCACAATAAATGCTGATGTAAATGATGGTATAGATATAAATAAATCCTACACAACTATTATAAATAATGCAACAATAAATCCTACAACAAGCACAGGATATGATGCTTTTGATATTAAAACTAATGTAACTATTACAACCTTGATAAATAATGGCAATATCAATGGATATATAAGCTTAAGTGATAGTAACACAAAAATAACTACACTAACAAATAATGGCAATATACAAGGAATAAAACAAAGTAGCGGTGGAAATTCAGAAATAGGACTACTAAATAACTACGGTAATATTTATCTTGTAAATCAAGTGCAATGTAGCGGTAGTGGTAGTGGTAATTATGCAACTTTTTGTGGTACTAATGGAGCCAATAGCATAAAAGCAACTTTGGGAAATTATCATCTACATATAAATCAAGATTCTAATACTTTTAATAGCTTTAATGGTTATTCTACTTGGAGTAATGATACTTCTCATTTAGTAATTTATACAAATGGAAGCAGCAATCATTATATAACCATAAATAAAGATTCTAAATTTATCCTAAGTGTTGGTAGCAGTTTTAATCTAAACAATAATTATTCTATAGATAAACTCATCACAAAACAAGATGGTAATAAATATGATTTGACATACAAAGATGGTGGCAGTGTGTCAGACTTGTTTTCACATCTTAGCACTCAAAGCCCAATATATTATTTAGAACGAAATGGAACTTATTTTAGAATCGGAGTTGATACAAGCTCAAGTGTAGGAAATGCAATCTATAAAAGCAATATTCAATCTATAAATAATCTATTGCAATCTGTATTTATTTTTACAAGCAATTCTATAAGTGGATGGGGGGGGGTATAGGTAAATCCACTCTTTCATCTAATAATGCAGATAATTCATATCTAGCAGTAGATTTTAGAGAATATGAAAGATTCTATTATAAAAATGAAAGAGAGAATCTTAGATTAAAACTATCACAAACAAGACAAAATAGTAGAGCTAGAACCCAAAATAATAATACAGCTAATAATTTCTTTTTTACTCCATTTATTTCACACAATATACTTACACAAAATAATGGATTTGGGCTAAGTGGTTTTAATTATGGATTTGTAAGCGGATTGAACTTTGGTGTAGATTCTAATAATACACTTGGAATCCATACAGCCTTTAGCTATGGAAATTTAAGTGGCAAAAAAGATGCATTTGAGACAGACATATCTACAATAACAACACTGCTAGGATTGCATTATAAGCTAGATATGGTATATGGACTTTATTTTAAGATATTTGGAGATGTATTTTATTTATTAAATAAAGCTGCATTAAACAATCAAGAACAAAGTCCAAATTCACTTGGTTTTGGTGCAAATGCATATCTTGGAAAAACCTTTAATTTTGATAATGCAGGCAATCTAAACTTGGAGCTTGGTATAAATACTACAGGATTGCAAAATAATGAGATTAATTTCACAAATGAAATATATATGAAAAATTTTATCATGTTAGTTTATAGTGATATCTATCTTTTTTATAATAAAATATTTGCTAGCAGATTTGGAGTAAATGCTGGAATTGGCACAAAATATCTATTTACAAAACCACAAGCAAAAATTATTATAGGTGGATATGATACTTTTGATATTGGCGCAGATACGATTCTAGGATATTTAAGACTTGGAATAGATTGGTATATAAATAACACTATTAGTTTGAATTTGGATTATATAGGAAGCTTTGGCGATAAATCAATAAGTAACACAGGTATGTTTAATATAAAGGTTATGTGGTAATTTAGCTCTTATAAGATTTATATATCTCGCTTAATGGGATAATAATAAATCTTAGAAAGCTTTATTGGATTAGCATAATTGGTTTATCATTTGATATTTGTGAATTAATATCCACATATATTTCTTTTACTACTCCATTGATATTTGATATTACTTCATTTTCCATTTTCATAGCTTCTATTATCGCTACTACATCACCTTTTTTTACTTTATCACCTATGGAATAATTTATTTTTATAATTCTACCTGGCATACTTGGGATTATATGTCCTGACTGCAAAGATATATTTGCTTTAGATGTTGTATTAGATATTGCAGTATCAATACTTTGTTCAACAAATACTTCTTTTAACTCACCATCAAGTCTAACAAAAAATGGCTTAATTCCATTATTTGTAATACCGCTACCTTCTATTTTAATATTATATTGTTCGCCATTAACAGTGATATTGAAATCTTTATTTAATTTCTCATTAATATTTTCAAAACTCTCTATACTCTCTGGTTTAAGATTGTTTGAATTTCGCTCTATTAAAAATTCTTTTGCTACATTATCAAACATCGCATAAGAAATCACATCTGTTGGACTAAAAGCAAAATCTTTACTCTCCTCTCTTGCGATTTTTAACTCATCTTTTAATAAATCTGCTGGTCGCACTTCTATAAATTCTTCGCCAATTTCTTTTAGCTTAGAAATTATTTCATTACTAATTTTTGCTGGAGTTTTTCCATAAAATCCTCTAGCTAGATTCTTTGCTTCTTTACTTATAGATTTATATCGCTCGCCAGAAAGCACATTTAACACAGCTTGTGTGCCAATAATCTGTGAGCTTGGCGTAACAAGCGGTGGATACCCAAAATCTGCTCTAACATTTGGAATCTCCTCCATCACTTCATCCATTCGTGAAAGTGCATTTTGCTCTTTTAGCTGATTTGCCATATTTGAAATCATTCCACCAGGTATTTGATTTACAAGCACTCTAGTATCAATCAAACTATATGAAGATTCATATTTTTTATATTTTTTACGAACACGTCTTAATACTTCTGCTGCTTGCTCCATCTTTTTTATATCTAGCTTTGTATCCCATTTTGTCCCCTTTAGGGTTGCTACCATTGATTGAGTACAAGGATGAGAAGTGCCGCTAGCAAGTGCTGAATTGCTAAGATCTAATATATCAGCTCCAGCCTCAACAGCTTTTAAATGTGAGGCAAATCCAAATCCAGCAGTGCTATGAGTATGAAATACAATAGGAACATCAAGACAATCTTTTAGTGCGGATACAAGCTCATAAGCATTAAATGGTGTAATAAGTCCTGCCATATCCTTTATAACAATACTATCACTTCCCATGCTAACTAGCTCTTTTGCATATTCTACAAATCCTTTTATAGTATGCACAGGAGAGGTCGTATAGCTAATTGCACCTTGAACAATCTTGCCTTGCTTTTTTACTTCATATATTGCTGTTTTTAGATTTTTAGAATCATTTAATGCATCAAAGATTCTAAAAATATCTATTCCACCATCGCTTGATAATTTGATAAATTCTTTTACAACATCATCTGCATAATGCCTATAACCAACAAGATTTTGACCACGAAGAAGCATTTGAAGTGGAGTTTTTTTAAATATACCTTTTAGAATCTTTAGTCTCTCAAATGGATCTTCTTTTAAAAACCTAAGGCAAGTATCATAAGTAGCCCCACCCCAAACTTCTACACTATAAAAACCAATATCTTCAAATATCTTTGCAGCTTCTATTAAATCCTCTGTCCTCACTCTAGTTGCAAGCAAAGATTGATGTCCATCACGCAGTGAATTTTCTGTTATTTTTATCATTTTATTCTCCTATCTTAGCCATCAATAAAAATTTCCTCTTTCTATCTTTTTGCGATTTAATTCTTCTAATTTATGAGCCTCTCTCTTTAAAAATTGTGCTATATCTTTATTATTATTTAAAAGTGCTACACTTAGTGCATTATTACCAAGACTATCAACTGCATTAATATCAGCGCCATGCTCTAAAAGATAATAAACAACATCTATGTTTCCGCTATTTACAGCTTTCATTAATACTGTTGTATGGTTATAATCCCTAGCATTAACAAAAGCATTATTTTTAATTAGAAACTTTACAACATCTAAATGCCCTTCACCAGCTGCGAGCATAAGTGCCGAACAACCATCATTATCAATATCATCAATATTAGCACCATACTGCAATAATAATTTAACAATATCCAAATGTCCTTTTTCAGCAGCCCAAATAAATGCGTTCCAAACATCATTTAATCGCGGAACGATGCTTGCACCAGAATCTAATAAAAACTTTACAACATCTAAATGCCCTTTAAATGAAGCACTCATTAATGCAGTATATCCATCATTTTTAGTTGCATTTACATCAGCACCAGAATCTAATAAAAACTTTACAACATCTAAATGCCCTTTAAATGAAGCACTCATTAATGCAGTATATCCATCATTTCTAGTTGCATTTATATCAATCCCACTACTAACTAAATATTTAATAATATCAATATGGTTAAACGAACTAGCCCACATGAGTGAATTCCAAGAATTTTCATCAGCAGCATTTATATCAGCACCATTTTTATGCAAACACTTTACTATAGCAAGATGATTAAATGAACTAGCAAGCATAAGTGCAGTAGTGCCATCATCTCTTTTTGCATTTACATCAGCACCATTTTCAATAAGTAACTTAACAATATCTAAATACCCTTCACTAGCAGCACCCATTAATGCACTCCAGCCATATTTATCTTGTTTATTTACATCTATATTGAAATCAAGCAATCTCTCTACAACAGCTATATTGCCACCAAGTGCAGCAAACATTAAAACAGAATAGCCATTATTTGCTAGAAAATTTATATCTGCATTATTTTCTAGTAGTAAATTGACCATATTTAAATTGCCACCCTTAGCAGCCCACATCAATGCAGTGCAGCCATCATTATCACAACAATCAACATTAATACCACCATCTAAAAGGTATTTTACAATAGATGGTTTATCATCATTAACAGCCTTAATGAAATCTTGCCCTAAAGCTCCCAAATCTTCATCTCCAAAATAATGAATTTACATAACGATTATAGCTTATTAAAGCATAATCCATATATAAATATTTAAGTATTTTTACACTATACCAATGCTTTATTTTGCCATTTACGAGACTTCCATCTATAAGCATTGCATAGTCCTCTAAGCCACTCATCAGAACAGAATCCTATCCAAACACCAATAATTCCAAGATTAAAATTAAAACACAATATATAACCAACAGGAAGACTAACGCCAAGCATGAAAATTATACCTGTTATAAAAGGAAATTTTGCATCACCACTTGCACGAAGTGAATTTACCATGACAATATTAAATGTCCTTCCTAACTCTAAAATAATTGAAATAGTAAACAATGGAAGCATTATTTCTCTAAAAATAGATTCTATTCCAAGTCTATCCATAATAAACTCTTTACCAAAAAACACACTCAATACTACACACAAAGTAACAATGAGGCTAAAATATAGAGCTACCCAAGTATGTTTATATGCAACATTTGAAAACTTAGCACCAACTAATTTTCCTATGATAATTTCATTTGCAAGACTTATTGCTTGACCTGTAAGCATTATAAACATTGAGATTTGAAAGTAAATTGTTTGCACACTTGCATTTTCTTCACCAAGAGTATATACAAAAGACAAAGCTATCATATATTGAATAATCCAGATTAGATTCTCTCCTGCAGAAAATGAGCCGATATTTAGAATCTTTTTTAAAACACTCTTTTGAAGATTAAATAATTGGCTAAATATGATTTTTATATGCAATTTAAAATAAAGCACAAGTAATAAAATAAAAATAGCACCAATCCTACCTATAATAGTCGCAAGTCCTACTCCCCAAAGCTCCCAATCTGTGTGATTTAATGTATAATAATTTAGTCCAACTGATATGAAATTCATCACAAGTGAAGTAAGTGCTACAAAATAGGCTAGATTATAAATCCTAACAATAGCAGCAAGCACTATACCTATAGAATCAAAAAATAAGCAGATTCCAAGCATATGCAAATAAATAGAAGCTTGTTCAAATTGTCCTTTTGGGACATTTAATACTGATAGTAAAATATCTCCAAATAACACGATAAGCAAAGCGCATGCAAATCCAAGAAGCGCATTTAAAAATAAACTTTGATGAATTGCTTTATTTACTAAGACATAATCCCTAGCACCAAGAGCTTGAGCCATAACCACACTACAACCAACACTAAGAAAACTAAATATTGTAATAAACAAATCTAATATTTGGTTACCTGCACCCATAGAACCCACTAAATAAGCTGAATGTTTAGAAACCATGTAGGTATTTACCATAAGTGAGAGATATCGCAAAAACATCTCTAAAAAAATTGGCACAGCAAGAGCTTTTAATGATAATTGTTTTGACATTAAATCTCCTAGGGAATTGTAAACATTGTAAATATGAAAGATAAGAGCAGATTGTATCTTAATTAAGATAAATAAAATATAAATTTATGCTAATATTTGTAATCTATTTTTAGTTTTTTTGGGGTATTAGGGGTTGGATTTTATTAATTATAAAATATCAGTTATTACTGCTACATTTAATTCACAAGCTACAATTAAGCAGACGCTAGATTCTGTCTCTAGTCAAAACTATTTAAATATAGAGCATATTATAGTAGATGGAAAAAGCAATGATAATACTCTTAAAATAATAGAATCTTACAAACCAATATATGAAGCAAAAAATATAAAACTAATAATATCAAGCAAAAAAGATTTAGGAATATATGATGCATTTAATAGAGGTATTGAGCTATCTAGCGGTGATTTGATAGGATTTCTAAATTCTGATGATTTTTTTTCAAACAATAATATTTTAAGCATAATAAATTGGGCATTTAACAAACCTGGAAATAAAAAAGTAGAAACTATTAGTGCTAATTTGGAATATATAGATTCTAGATATCAAATAATAAGAAAATTGCAAGGACGAAATATTAGTAAAAAAGATTTTAAAAAAGGATTCCATCCTGCACACCCAACATTTTATGCAAGAAAAGAGATATTTAATAAATATGGTAAATTTGACTTATCATATAAAATAGCTGGGGATTATGAGCTAATGCTTAGACTTCTTGTAAAACATAATATAAATAATCTTTACATAAATGATAATTTTGTAAAAATGAAAATAGGTGGCGTATCAAATCAAAACTTAAAAAATATCTATGAAGCAAATGTAGAATGTTTTAGGGCTTGGAAAGAAAATCATTTAGCCATTTCTCCGCTATTTATTTTCATTAAACCACTTAAAAAAATAAAAGAAATTAATTTTATAAAATATATAAAATATATGATTTCTAAAACTGAGGGGGGGGGCAGCTAGTTATCTACTAATCCTATTAAACCATCTTTACTTATACAAAACTAATCAAAAACCTCTCAAAACCTTAAATTTTGGAATCTGGCAATGAAGCTAAGATTCTATCTGCTTGGTAAAATAGATTCTAAAAATCCAAGTGCAATTCCAAAACAGCAAATTCAAAAATGGCATAATGAAGGCATCATAACATATTTAGGTGAAAATAGCGATGTAAGAGAATTTATAAAATATGCTGATTGTATCGTGCTTCCAAGTTATTATAAAGAGGGGATTCCTAGGGTGTTATTAGAATCTTTAGCTCTAAAAACACCAATTATTACAACAATAAACAATGGCTGTAAAGAATTAGTAAAAATAAATAATATAGATAATGATGATATAAACATCGGTAGTAATGGGATTTTAATCAAACCAAAAGATGAAAGATTATTATATAAAGCTATGATAAAATTTAGCACTCTAGATAGAAATGCCCTTGCTTTAAATGCCTTAATAGAATCTAAAAAATATGATATAAAAATAATAAATGAGATTTATAAAAACAGAATCTTAGATAAATACCTATGTAATTTAAAAAATAAAAATATTATTTTTGTGTCAAATTCATGTTTTGGGATGTTTAATTTTAGATTAAAAACTCTGCAATTTATACGAGATTTAGGATTTGATATCCACATAATCGCACCATTTGATAATACGACAAAATATCTAATTGATAATAATTTTAAATGTTATGATATTTTTATTGACCCAAAAAGTTTAAATCCACTAAAAGAATTAAGATTTATAAGAGAATTAAAAAATCATATCATAAAAATAAATCCAAGCATTGTCATAAATTACACAATAAAGCCAATTATTTATAGCTCATTTATAACAAATAGATTAAAAATTCCAAATATTGCAATCACAACTGGACTTGGATATGTATTTATCCCAAAAGGCATAATAAAATCTATATTTAAAAGATTTGTAGTAAAACTATATAAAATCGCACTAAAAGATACAAAAGAAGTTTGGTTTTTAAATAAAGATGATAGAGATGAATTTATCAATCTAAATATCATAGAATCTCACAAAGCTTTTATTCTACCAAGCGAAGGCATAGACTTAGAATATTTTAAGATAGATTTTATAAAAAATACAGATTTTAAACCAAATAATAAAGCCCAAGAAGAATATTTAAAAAATCTACCACAAGATGATGAAATAAGATTCTTACTTATTGCAAGAATGCTTTATGACAAAGGCGTATATGAGTTTTACAAAGCAGCAAAAATTTATAGCTCTAAAAGATAAAGAAATTTAGCTTTTAAATAAACATTATTAAAATATTCAAATATTTTTTGCACCAAAAAGAATAATACATACGCCAATAAATACGCATAAACTTCCCAATATATCATAATAAGTTAAACTTTGTTTTTCTATGATATATAGCCATAACAATGATGAAGCAATATAGATTCCACCATAAATAGCATAGGCTCGCCCTGCAAATGCAAGCTCTACTTTTGTCAAAAGATAAGCAAATATAATTACACAAATAATTCCAAGAATAAGCCATAGATATGTTTTATTTGCTTTAAATACAAGCCAAAAGCTAAAACAACCAAGAATCTCAAAAAATGCTGCTACAAAAAAAATAAAAATATCTCTTAACATAAATATTCCTTTATATTGCAAAATTGTATAAAAGATTTTGCAATCAAAGCTATAAAAATTATTAAGATTTAGGCTTGATAAATTTATGCATTATAAAAAAACCAATTTTTTGTAAAAATGATAATTTTTTATCTGTGTGTTTTAGTAACAAATCTAAAATTTCTTTTCGTCTAAACATAATTGCACAATTTATCGGTGTAAGCCCCATACCATTATCTTCATTTGGATTTGCACCATATTTTAATAACAACTTTGTCATATCAATATATCCTTTAAAAACCACGCCAGCAAGTGGAGTTTGTGCTTTGTCATTTTTTTTATCAACCGATGCACCATTTTTTAGCAATAATTCTGCTACATCAAGTGAGTTATTATAAGCAGCAAGCATAAGTAGTGTATTTCCTTTATGATTTGCTAGATCGACATTTAACCCATATTGAATCAAAGTACTTATTGAAGCAATATCATTTTCTCTTGCAAAATCAAAGGCAAGAGCGCATAATTCTTCTAATTTTTGCTCTTCTTCTGCATTAATTTTCATAATCAATTCCTTATTTATTATATTGTTTAGATTCTACATACTAAAATAATTTTATTCAATAAATAGAAATTATTAGTTAATAATTTTTATTTATTATGAAAATTATGTAATAATTATAACTTCATAATCACAAAATAAAGGAGAATGAATGAGTAAAAAATTTACTACAGCAACAGGCACGCCAATAGGTGATAATCAAAATTCAATTACAGCAGGCAAAAGAGGACCAACACTTATTCAAGATACTTGGCTTTTAGAAAAATTAGCACATTTTGATAGAGAACGGATTCCAGAACGCGTTGTACATGCAAAAGGAAGCGGTGCATATGGAGAACTTACAATTACAAATGATATTACACAATATTCAAAAGCAGATATTTTTAATAAAGTTGGCAAAAAAACAAAAGTATTTTTGAGGTTTTCAACAGTTGCAGGTGAAAGAGGAGCAGCTGATGCAGAAAGAGATGTAAGAGGCTTTGCACTTAAATTTTACACAAATGAAGGAAACTGGGATTTAGTTGGTAATAATACACCAGTATTTTTTATAAAAGATGCTGTTAAATTCCCTGATTTTATCCACACTCAAAAAAGAGATCCAAAGACAAACTTAAGATCTGCTACTGCTGCGTGGGATTTTTGGAGCTTACATCCTGAATCACTTCATCAAGTAACAATTCTTCATAGTGATAGAGGAATCCCAAGAAGTTATAGAGAAATGCATGGATTTGGAAGTCATACTTATAGCTTCATCAATGCAAAAAACGAGAGATTCTGGGTGAAATTCCACTTCAAATCAATGCAAGGAATTCATAATCTAACAAATAGAGAAGCTGAAGCGATTGTCGCAAAAGATAGAGAATCTCATCAAAAAGATTTGTTTGACAATATAGAAAAAGGTAATTTTCCAAAATGGAGATTCTGCATTCAAGTTATGCCTGAAAAAGACGCAGAAACTTATCGCTTCAATCCATTTGATTTGACAAAAATATGGAGTCACAAAGATTATCCACTTATTGAAGTTGGAATCTTAGAACTAAATAAAAATCCAGAAAATTATTTTGCAGAAGTAGAACAAGCAGCATTCAATCCAGCAAATATCGTGCCAGGTATTGGATATAGCCCTGATAAAATGCTTCAAGGAAGGCTATTTAGCTATGGTGATACACAAAGATATAGACTTGGCATAAATCACTCTTTATTGCCTGTAAATGCTAGCATAGCGCCTGTAAGTAATACACATAGAGATGGATTTATGCAAATGGGTAAATTTGGCGGAGAGAGAAATTATAATCCAAGCTATTATGATGATTATACAGAGGATACAAATGCTATTGAGCCACCATTGCATATAAAAGATGGTGATACTATGGATAGATATAATCATAGAGAATACGAAGATAATTATTTCGTGCAAGCAGGAGATTTATATCGTCTTATGAGTGCAGAGCAAAAAGAAGTACTTTGCCAAAATATAAAAGAATCAATGGAAGGTGTGCCAGTTGAAATAAAAAAACGCCAACTAGAGCATTTCAAAAAAGCTGATGAAAATTATGGCAAAAGAGTAGCAGAACTATTAGGATTATAAAGCTAAAAAGGTGGAATCCCACCTTTTTAAGCAATTTGCAAACATGCAAATATTTTAGATAAAACTCTAAGATTTGAAATAATAAAGATTCCATAGATTCTGCAAAATATTATTTCTTTTCCACCCCCCCCCATAAATGATTGATGATAATCCAATCTTTTGGAAAAAAATCTTTATTTCTATCATATGCAAATCTATCTGGAGTAATTACAATCTTATTTTTATTTGTATTTAACAAAGCTGCCCAAAATGAAAAAGTAGAATTAGCAATTATTTGATGATTACAACAGCTCATAAGATACATCTCAAAAGCTGGATTATTATCTTGTATATCAACGATACTATATTTTATATCACTATTTAAATATCTAATAAAATCATTTTTTATAAAATCTATGTCATTACTAAAAATAAAATAATGACAATCTTTTAGCTTATTATTCATAAAATTAATCGCACTATTATAATATGTCCCACCAAGCTTTACATATCCATGTATATTGATATAATCACCTCTTCGTATATGCAAAGCTATAGAATCTTTAGTATTTTTTATAATCTCTAATATTTGTAAGTTTTTAGAATCTAAACTACCAATAAATTTTAGATCTAAATATACATCTTTAAAATACTCATAGCTTGTAAAATAACCACTAATATATGAATTATCTTTAATATCTAGCATATTTTTATCAAAAGCTTTTTTGGTATCTTCAATAGGCATATATTGATTTTTAATCAAATTCAAACCTTTATAAAAAGTCCTAAATGCAATAGCATTAAACACATATCTAAGTTTGGCATTACATGGCAGAATCTTTATCTTGTCAATGGTAGAAAAAGAGATAATTGGAATCTTGATATTAAATTCATTTAATAGCATTTCTCTTTTTTCTTTATTATCACAATCAAAGCCATATTTATCAAACCACGAAGAATCTAGCACTACTTCATAATTATATTTTTGTTTTAGATACATGCCATAGGCATACATGCATAGTTGATTGCCAAGTCCTCCCATAAGATTTACTACTACCATATAATATTTCCTTTAAGTATTTATAAACAAAAGTAATGATATTAATAAAAATATTAAAGTTAAATTTTGTTATATTTCATTTATAAAACTAAACCATTTAATAAGGAGTGCAAATGAAACTATTAAATTTATTTGGTATTTTATTAGTTTGTATAAACTATATCTGGGCTGCTGGTGGTGGTAGAGATGAAACTAGGGTATGTATAGATACATATAAAACTAATGATACTTCATACTATAATTGTATATGGCATGGTGATATAAACACCGTAATGGATAATAGTGGTAGTCAATTATCATTTAAACAAGATAAAATAAATGATGAAACATGTAAGACAATAGGATTTTATACTTGCACAGGGCAACCTAATGGCAACAATATTGGTAATGCTTATAATTTAAAAACTTATAAGGACAATAGCTGCACAAGACAGGGTGATACAAACAACAATTGGGCAGGTTGCTTTTATAAAAGCACTGGAGTTACACCTCCTGATAAACCAGAGAAACCTGAAAAACCAAAAGATTTAATCGTAGAAGAAATAAATAATATTTTTGGGACAGCAGCACCTGCAAATTTAGTCTATACAAAGGC